>DATJUT010000074.1 GCA_035502185.1 Gemmatimonadales bacterium | reverse complement strand
GCGCTGACCGCGTGACCGGGCCCGAAGCCTTCGCCGCCCTCGACCTCCGCGTCGGCCGCATCCTCGCGGCCGAGCCCCTGGCGGGCGCGCGCAAGCCGGCCTACAAGCTCACCCTGGACCTCGGCCCGCTCGGCACCCGGGGCTCGAGCGCGCAGATCACCGATCTGTACCGGCCGGAGGACCTCGTCGGCCGGCTGGTCGTGTGCGCGGTCAACCTGGGCGTGCGGCGCATCGCGGGCTTCGAGTCCGAGGTGCTGGTGCTGGGCCTGCCGGACGAGGCGGGCCGCGTCGTGCTGCTCGCCGTCGAGCGGGACGTCCCGCTCGGCGGGAGGGTGTACTAGGCGACCGCCGGCCGGCGTGATCCGGGGCGGGGTCGCCGTCCAGGCGCGCCGATCGCGGCCTAGTTCACCCGGGCGGGCAGGATCACGACCGGCTTGCCGGCCCACTGCAGCCGCTTCTGGATGGCCGCCGCCGTCTCGTTGTGGAGCAGGTGCTGGTACCAGGCCTCGCGCTGGAAGATGACCTTGCCGGCGAAGTAGGTGACGCGCGGGAACTCCCTGGCGACGTCGAGGCACAGCTTCTCCCCCACGTCCACCGCGTCGGTGCCGAGGGCGTAGCGGGAGGTCGCCGGCATCCCGAGGCGCCGGGCCAGCTCGACGTACTGGGCCAGCGACTCCTCGGTCCCGTGCCGCAGCTCCTCGATGGCACCCTCGCCCTTGAATCCGCCCGAGTCCACCACGCCCACCGACAGGAACACGAGGTTCTTGAAGTAGCCGGGGAAGAACCGGAAGATGTTGAGCGTGGTGTGAATGCCGAGGCCGCCGTAGGTGGCCACCAGCACGGCCGCCGTCGGCGCCCTGGGGTCGAGCGCGCGCGGCGCCGTGTCCGGCTCGGGGGGCAGCGTCTTCAGCTCGTCGTACAGCTGGCCGAGCTTGGCGTAGGTGGTGCGGTAGTGCTTGCGGATGACGAAGCACAGCGCGACCAGGCTGCCGGTCACGACCAGGGTCACCCAGCCGCCCCTGGTGAACCGCTCGAAGATCGCGATGCCGAGGATCGTGACGCACAGCACGAAGCCCAGGGCGAAGACCAGGGCCCGTCTCAGCCACGGCTGCGGGATCGCCTGGCGCCGCGCGCGCAGCCAGTACCGCATCATCGCGAACATCGAGAGCGAGAAGGTGATGAACACGTTGATGCTGTACATCAGCACCAGCGTGCCGACGTTGCCGCGGGTATAGAGCAGTGCCGCCAGCGACGCCGCGCCCATCAGCACGACGCCGTTCTGCGTGGTCAGCCGCTCGGACAGCCCGGCGAACCGGTGCGGCACCCAGGAGTCCACCGCCATGTTGCCCAGCACCCGCGGGCCGTCGGTGAACCCGGCCTGCGCCGCGACCACCAGCAGGGCTCCCTCGGAGAACAGCGTCAGCACCACCAGCGTCTGCGACAGCGGGAAGCCGGCCGCGACCTTCTCGACCAGCACCGCGTTGGTCGTCTTTCCCGGCACGTAGGTGACGCCCCACAGCAGGTAGCAGATCAGCAGGCCCGCCGCGACGATGGACAGCGACGCCGCCATGTACATCATCGTGCGTTTGCCGGTCGCGACCTTGGGCTCGCGCATGATGGGGAGCCCGTTCGAGACGGCCTCGATCCCGGTGTACGTGCCGCCGCCCAGG
This sequence comes from Gemmatimonadales bacterium, assembly GCA_035502185.1. Lineage (NCBI taxonomy): Bacteria > Pseudomonadati > Gemmatimonadota > Gemmatimonadia > Gemmatimonadales > Gemmatimonadales bacterium. The sequence continues at coordinate 28,542 of DATJUT010000074.1, read as the reverse complement.
GAGTACGCCCGCATCCCCAGCAGCAGCATCCCGGCGATCCCGAGGGTCGACAGGCCGCTGCGCACCCCGGTGCCCACCGTGTGCACCGTCGCCGGAAGCTGCGTGGCGTGGGCCGCGATCCCGTAGCCGATCAGCCAGACGTGGGTGACGAGGAACAGGATGAAGATCGGCGTGAGCGTGAGCACCGACTCCCGCACGCCGCGGATGTTGAGCGTGGTGAGCCCGAGGATGATCACCACCTCGGCGGCCAGCTTCACCGGCTGCCAGTGCGCCGGCAGGAAGCTGAACAGCGCGTCGCCCGCCGCCGCGATGGACGTGGTGATCGTCAGCACGTAGTCCACCAGCAGCGCGTTGCCCGAGACCACGCCCGCCTTCTCCCCCAGCAGCTTCGTGGCCACGACGTATCCGCCGCCGCCGCTGGGGAACTGCTCGATGATGTGGCTGTAGCCCCAGGCGATGATGATCACGGTCGTCGCGGTCGCCAGCGCGAGGCCCACCGCGAGGTAGGTGTGCGGACCGAGGGCGAGGAACGCCTCCTGCGGACCGTACGAGGACGAGGACAGTCCGTCGGCGCCGAGCCCCACCCAGGCCAGGAACGGGATCAGCGACAGCCGGTGGAAGAGCCTCCGGTCCCCGAGATCCCGGGGGCCGCCGAACAGGAACCGCTTCAACCGTGCCGTGAACGGTGGATGTTCGTCGGGGGCCGGGAGGGTCGCGTCGGGACCGGGGACGGGGGGCGAAGCCGCCCCGGAGACCGGCTCCCCGCTCTGGGCATGATCGGGCACGCCACAACATACACCGCCCCTCCGGTTTCTTCCGCCCCCTCCCGACCGAATCCGTCGCCATTGACGCGGGGCCTCCTTCCGGTCGCCGGCGCGGCCGGCATATTTGTTGCTCGCGAAGCCCGCGTAACCGTTTGCCGTGCACCTTTTTGGAGACCCGCCGGCATGGACGTGGTACTGCTGTCACGCATCCAGTTCGCGCTCACGATCGGCTTCCATTTCCTGTTCCCTCCCCTGACCATCGGCCTGGCCTGGTTGCTCGTGCTGATCGAGTGGCGGGGATGGCGCCGGAACGACCCGACGTGGGTGCGGATGGGCAGGTTCTTCAGCAAGCTCCTCGCCCTGACCTTCGCAGTCGGCGTGGCGACCGGCATCGTGATGGAGTTCCAGTTCGGCACGAACTGGGCGGTCTACTCCAAGTTCGTGGGCGACATCTTCGGCGCTCCGCTCGCGGCCGAGGGGGTGCTCGCGTTCTTCCTCGAGTCGGGGTTCCTCGGCCTGTACCTCTTCGGCCGCGGCCGGGTGTCCAGGGGCGCCCACTGGTTCTCGATCCTGATGGTCGCGGTGGGATCCACCATCTCGGCCTTCTGGATCCTGGTCGCGAACTCCTGGCAGCAGACGCCGGCCGGCTTCGTGGTCCGGAACGGGCGCGCCGAGCTGGTGAGCTTCGCGGCCGCCGTCTTCAACCCGTCGACCCTGCCCCGCTTCTTCCACACCGTGGACGCGGCACTCGTCGCGGGGGCCTTCCTGGTGGCCGGCGTCGCGGCATACCTGCTGCGGAAGGACCGTGACGACGACCTGGCGCGCCGGGCCCTCACGCTCGCCCTGGTGTTCGGCCTGGTGGCGTCGGCGACGGAAGTCTTCCCCTTCGGACACGTGCACGCGCGGCAGGTGGCGCACACGCAGCCGGAGAAGTTCGCCGCGATCGAGGGCCTGTACTCGAGCCAGTCGGCGGCGCCGATGGTGCTGTTCGCCTATCCGGTCACGCCGCCGCCCGAGCTCAAGGCCAAGGTCGAGATCCGCGGGGTGCTGAGCTGGCTGGCCTTCGGCGACATCAACGCGCCCATCCGCGGGATCACCGACTTCCCGCCCGAGAACCGGCCGCCGCTGTGGCTCACCTTCGTCTCGTTCCACAACATGGTCGTGCTGGGGATGTACTTCATCGCGGCGCTGGCGTGGGGCACCTGGCGGCTCCGGGGCGGGCGGCTGTGGGGCGACCGCCGCTACCTGCTCCTGCTCGTCGTCTCCATCCCGCTGCCGCTGGCCGCCTGCCAGCTCGGGTGGATGGCGGCCGAGGTCGGCCGGCAGCCGTGGATCGTCTACGGGCTGCTGCGGACGAGCGACGCGGTCTCGCGCAGCGTGCCGGCGGGCGACATGCTGTTCTCGCTGCTGCTCTTCGCCGTCCTGTATCTGCTCCTGGGCGCGCTGTACGTGTACCTGCTGGTGCGCGAGATCCGGCACGGCCCGCCCGGCCTCGAGCCGGCGCTGGCGTAACCCCGCGACTGGGAGACGCGACCCATGGACCTCAATACGATCTGGTTCCTCCTGGTCGGCGTGCTCATCGCCGGCTACGCCGTGCTGGACGGCTTCGACCTCGGCACGGGCGTGCTGCACCTGCTGACCCGCGACGAGCGGGAGCGGCGCGTGATGATGAACGCCGTCGGCCCGGTGTGGGACGGCAACGAGGTGTGGCTGCTGACGGGCGGCGGGGCGCTGTTCGCCGCCTTCCCGCCGGTCTACGCGACCGTGTTCAGCGGCTTCTACCTGGCGTTCATGCTGCTGCTGGTGGCGCTCATCCTGCGGGCGGTGTCGTTCGAGTTCCGCAGCAAGGTCGCCTCGCCGCGCTGGCGCCGCTGGTGGGACCTCGCGTTCGGCGTGGGGAGCCTCGTGCCGGCGCTGCTGTTCGGCGTGGCCGTGGGCAACGTGCTCCGCGGCCTGGAGATGGGCCCGGCGGGCATCAGCACCACGCTGCTCGGCCTCCTCAACCCCTTCGCCCTGCTGATCGGCCTGCTGGGCCTGGTGATGTTCGTCCTGCACGGCGCGACCTGGCTGGGCCTGAAGACCGAGGGCGCGCTCCAGGACCGGATGCGCCGCTGGGCGGCGAGCGCGTGGGTGGCCTTCATCGCGCTGTACGCGCTGGCGACCGTGGCGTCGTACGCCGTGGCGCCCTACCTGTTCGAGCACTGGTTCGGCAACCCGCTGACCTGGGTGTTCTTCGCCCTGCTGCTGGCGAGCAGCGTGACCGGTCCCGCGGCGATTGGCGCTTCCCGGTTCGGCCGCGCGTTCGTCGCGTCGGCCGCGGCCACGCTCAGCGTCATCGCGCTGGCGGCCGAAGGCCTGTACCCCCGGCTGGTGCCGGCGCGTCCCGACCTGGCGGCGAGCCTCACCATCTACAACGCCGCCTCCACCCCGCGCACCCTGACCACGATGCTGGTCATCGCGCTGGTGGGGATGCCGTTCGTGATCCTGTACACCGTGCTCATTTACCGGGCGTTCCGGGGCAAGACCGTGCTGACCGCGGAGAGTTACTAGGGCGCGGAAGGTGGTGTTCAGAGCCCCCGTCATCTTCGCTCTTGACACCAGGCGCGTTCTATCGTAATCTGACGATAGACTCCATCGAGGGCTCCCGGTGAGCGACACACCCGACATCCGCACGGTCGTCCGCTCGAAGTACGGCGAGATCGCCAAGGGCACCACGACCTGCGGGTGCGGGCCGAGCTGTTGCGGCGGCGGCGAGGGCGCGGTGGGCGCCAGGATCGCCGAGCACATCGGCTACAGCGCGCAGGACCTGGCGGAGATCCCGGCCGGCGCGAACCTCGGCCTCGGCTGCGGGAACCCCCTCGCGCACGCCGCGGTGAAGCCGGGCGACGTGATCCTGGACCTCGGCTCGGGCGCCGGGATGGACGCCTTCCTGGCCGCGCACGAGGTCGGCCCCACCGGACGGGTGATCGGCGTGGACATGACGCCCGAGATGGTCGAGCGGGCCCGGGAGAACGCGCGCAAGGTCGGCGCCGCCAACGTGGAGTTCCGGCTCGGCGAGATCGAGCGGCTCCCGGTGGCCGATGCCGAGGTGGACGTCATCATCTCGAACTGCGTGATCAACCTCTCGACCGACAAGGCCGCCGTGTTCGCGGAGGCGTTCCGCGTCCTCAAGCCGGGCGGCCGGATGGTGGTGAGCGACCTGGTACTGACGCGGCCGATTCCCGGCGACATCCGGCACTCGGTCGAGGCCTACGTGGGCTGCGTCGCCGGCGCCGCGATGAAGGACGAGTACCTGTGGCTGATCGGCGCGGCCGGCTTCCGCGACATCGAGGTGGTGGAGGAGCGGAGCTACGGCGACGCCGAGGTGTTCGGCGGCTACGAGTGGCTGCGCCAGGCCGCGACCTCGGTCGTCTCCGCCAAGGTGCGGGCCGCCAAACCGAGGTGAAGCGGCGTTCCTCACCGGCCGCCACCGGTTGACGCATCAATAATTGTTGATATATTGGCGTCATGCCGGCGGCGACCCTCTCCGATCTGGACACGCTCACCACCCGCTTCAAGGCGCTGTCGGACCCGCTCCGGCTGCACATCCTCGACCGCCTGCGCGGCGGCGAGCGCTGCGTCTGCGAGCTGACCGACGCCCTGGACGCCGGCCAGTCCCTGCTTTCCTTCCACCTCAAGGTCCTGAAGGACGCCGGACTGGTGACCGACCGCCGGGAGGGACGGTGGATGCACTACGCCGTGGACCCGGAGGCGCTGGTCGAGATCGAGGCCTTCCTCGGGATGCTGCGCCGCCGGACGCCGGAGCGGCGCTGGAAGCCGGTGTGCTGCGAATGAGCGGCCAGCGGACGGGCCCGCTGCGCGTGCTGGTGCTGTGCACGGGCAACTCCGCCCGCAGCCAGATGGCCGAGACGTTGTTCAACCAGCTGGGGCACGGCCGCATCCAGGCCGAGAGTGCCGGCTCGCGCCCCGCGCTCCGCGTGAATCCGCTCGCCGTCGAGGTGCTGACGGAGCACGGGCTCGCGTGGTCGGGCCACCCGCCGCGCGGGCTGGACGGGCTGGAGCGCGAGCCGTGGGATTTCGTCATCACCGTCTGCGACAGGGCGAAGGAGGCCTGCCCGATCTTCCCGGGGCAGCCGGTGCTGGCGCACTGGGGCATGCCCGATCCGGCGGACGTCGGAGGCGACGACGCGACGCGGCGCGCGGCGTTTCGCGAGGCCTACGTCCTGCTGCGGCGCCGCGTGGAGCTGATGCTCGCCCTGCCGCTCGAGAAGCTGGAGCGGATGGCGCTCGAAGCGCGGGTGCGCGCCATCGGCGCCACGCCTCCCCCCGAGTAGCCCGCCCGCGTCCATGGTCGCTGCACCCCCGGCGCGCGCCGCCGCCCGCCTCGGCGTCGCCGCACGCTACCTGTCGCTCTGGGTCGCGCTGGCCATGGTCGGCGGCGTGATGCTCGGCAAGGGCCTGCCGGGCGCCACGGCGGCTCTGCGCGGCATGGAGTTCGGCAGCGGGAGCCACGTCAACGTCCCGATCGCCGTCCTGATCTGGCTGATGATCGTCCCCATGATGATGAAGGTGGACTTCGGAGCCATCCGCGACGTGGGAAAGCGTCCGCGCGGCCTCCTGGTCACCCTGTTCGTCAACTGGCTGGTGAAGCCGTTCTCGATGGCCCTGCTGGCCTGGGCTTTCTTCAAGCATCTGTTCGCGCCATGGATCGGCCCGGCGCTGGCCGACCAGTACGTCGCCGGGGCGATCATCCTGGCCGCGGCGCCCTGCACCGCCATGGTGTTCGTGTGGAGCTACCTCACCGACGGCGACCCGGCGTACACCCTGGTCCAGGTCTCGCTCAACGACCTGATCATGGTGGTCCTGTTCGCGCCCATCGTCCGGCTGCTGGTGAGCGGCACGTCGTCCCTGAGCGTGCCGTTCTCCGTGCTGCTGTGGTCGGTGGCGCTGTTCATCGCCATCCCGCTGGCCGCCGGCACGGCGCTGCGCGCCGCCCTGATCCGGTGGCGCGGCGCCCCGTGGTTCGAGGGCAGCCTCCTGCCGCGGCTCGCGCCGCTCACGCTGGCGGCGCTCGTCGTCACGGTGGTGCTCATCTTCTCCTTCCAGGCCGACAACATCACCGGCCGGCTCCTCCACGTGGTCCTGATCGCCATCCCGCTCACGCTGCAGGTGTACTTCAACGCGTCCCTGACCTACGCCCTGATGCGCCGCCTGCGGGTTCCCTTCTCGGTGGCCGCGCCCGGAGCGCTGATCGGTGCCAGCAACTTCTTCGAGCTGGCCGTGGCCACGGCCATCGCCCTGTTCGGGCCCGGCTCCGGTGCCGCGCTCGCGACCGTGGTCGGGGTGCTGGTCGAGGTGCCCGTGATGCTCTCGGTGTGCTCGGCCTGCAACCGCACCCGCGCCTGGTTCGGCTCGGAGGTGACGGCCTCGTAGCTTGCGGTGAACAGGACAGCTGTGAGACGCACCCTCGGCGTCTCGCAACTCGACTGTCATCTTGCCCTCCCGCCGCCTCACGACTGTATCTTAGGACCCATGCCGCTCCACGCCGTCTACGGCCACGAGGAATTGCGCGAGCGCCTGGCGACGTCCATGCGCGCCGGGCGGCTGCCGACGGCCCTGCTTCTCGTCGGACCGCCCGGCGTCGGCAAGCAGCGCCTCGGCCTGTGGATCGCGGCCGGCCTGGTGTGCGAGCAGGGACCCGGCGAGCCGTGCGGCGCGTGCCACGCCTGCCGGATGGCCGGCGGCCTGATGCATCCCGACATCCACTGGTTCTTCCCGATGGTGCGGCCGAAGGCGGAGGAGGACCGGCAGGCCGACGAGGCCGAGGAGCTGCTGGCGCAGGCGCTGCAGGCGCGGCGCGAGCAGCCGCTCTACCAGCCGCCGGACGGGATGGCGGGCATCTTCCTGCCGCTGGTGCGGGTGCTGCACCGGCGCGCCCAGATGCGCCCCGCGATGGCGAAGCGGAAGGTCTTCGTGGTGGGCGACGCGGAGCGGCTGGTGCCGCAGGCCTCGAGCCCCGAGGCGGCCAACGCGCTGCTGAAGGTGCTCGAGGAGCCGCCGCCCGACACCTGGTTCATCCTCACGGCGGCCGAGCCCGCCGCGCTGCTGCCGACGATCCGCTCCCGCCTGGTGCAGCTGCGCGTGCGCCGGCTCCGGGCCTCCGAGGTGGCGCGGTTCCTGGTCGAGGTGCCCCAGCCCCCGCTCTCGAGCGCGGAGGCGAAGCGGCGCGCCGACCTGGCGGGCGGGTCCATCGGCACCGCCCTCGGCGACGGCGGCGAGCCGGGCGCCGAGGCGGATGCGCGGGCCTTGCTCGAGGCCGCGGTCCGCGGCCCGCTCGCGCGCTACCGCTACGCCCTCGGGGTCAAGTCGTTCGGCGGCCGGGGCGACTTCACGGAAACGCTCGCCTCGGCCGCCGAGCTGCTGCGCGACCGCCTGGCCGAGCGGCTGCGGCATCCGGAAGCCGGCCGCGGCGACGAGTCCCCCGCGACCGGCCTGCTCGAAGCCATCCGCGACATCGAGCGCGCCAGGAAGCTCGCGCGCGGCAACGTGAATCCCCAGCTGATCGTGGCGGACCTCGCGCGCCGGCTCGCGGACCGGCTGTCGTGAGCCGCCGCCTCTCGCACGTGGACGCGAAGGGCCGCGCGCGGATGGTGAACGTGGAGGCCAAGGCGGTGACGGCCCGCCGGGCCGTGGCCGAAGGCCGGATCACCATGAGCCGCGCCGCGTTCGACCTCGTGCGGGCCAACCGGGCCGCCAAGGGCGACGTCCTCGCCGTGGCCGAGCTGGCGGGGGTGGCGGGCGCCAAGCGCACGCCCGAGCTGATCCCGCTCGCGCACCCCCTCGCGCTCGACCACGTGGCGGTGAGCGCGCGGCTCGACCCCGCCCTGCCCGGCGTTCGCATCGTCGCCGAGACGCGGGTGGAGGCCAAGACCGGCGTCGAGATGGAAGCGCTCACGGCGTGCGCCGTGGCGCTGCTCGCCGTCTACGACATGGTCAAGGCCGCCGATCGCGGCATGGAGATCGGGGAGATCCGGCTGAGTGAGAAGTCGGGGGGCCGCTCGGGCCCCTGGAAGCGGAAGGGCTAGCGGGCGGCGCGCGCCGTCAGCTGGGGATGCGGATCGCCTGGCCCGGCTTGATGAGGCTGCGCTTCGTCAGGCCGTTTTCCCTGAGCAGCGCGTCCAGCGGCACCCCGAACGCCCGCGCGATGGTATACGCGTTCTCGCCGGGGCGGACGATGTGGACGGTGCGCGTCGCGGTGCTCGGGGCCGCGGCGGCGCCCGGCGAGCCCGCGCCGGGCGCCTTCCCGCCGCCGCGCGCCACGCTCGAAAGCATCACTGCCGGTGCGCGATGCAGGCCCTGCCGTCCGGAACGCCGGGTTCCGCGGGCCGCGTAACTCCACCGCGACGGCGCGACGCCCGAGGTCGGGATCACCAGCATCCGCCCGGGCCTCAGGCTCCGTGCCTTCACGCCGCGGTTGGCGCTGAGGATCAGGTCCACCGTGACGTGGTAGCGCGCCGCGATCTGGCCCAGCGTCTCGCCCCGGGCGACGGCGTGCTCGACGAAGGTGACCCGGTGCTCGGGCGGCAGCACCGCCAGGCGCACCGCCGCGGAGTCGGCCCGCCCCGGCGGCACCCGGACCCACACCGTCCGGTCGGGCGGCGTCACGCGGCGCACGAACTGCGGGTTCAGCTCCAGGATCTCGTCGGTCGTCGTGTCCGCCAGCTTCGCCACCACGTCCAGGCCGACCGCGTCGCGCACCTCGATCGAGTCGTACCGCAGCGGGTCCCAGCGCTCGATGTGGTCGAAGCCCCACTGCTCCGGCTCCTTGGCGATCATCGCCGCCGCGATCAGCTTCGGCACGTAGTCCTTGGTCTCCCGCCGCAGGAACCGCTCGTCCGCCAGCGCGAAGAACAGGTCGTTGCCCTGCTTCTCCCCGAAGTCGTAGCGGTTCAGCCCGCGCTCGATCTTCCCCGGTCCCGCGTCGTAGGCCGCGGCGGCCAGGTACAGCGACCCGAACCGGTCGTTCAGCTCCGAGAGCATCCGGATCGCCGCGTCCGTCGCGCGCCACGGGTCGCGCCGCTCGTCCACCCACGGGTCCACCACCAGCCCGTAGCGGCGGCCGGTGCCCGCCATGAACTGCCACAGTCCCACCGCGCGGCGCCGGCTCACGGCCAGCGGGTTCATCCCGCTCTCGATCACCGCGAGGTAGACCATGTCCTGCGGCATCCGCGCCGCCCGCAGCTTGTCGCGCACCAGGGATTCCCAGCGGCCGAGCCGCGCCAGGTAGATCTCGAAGTGGTCGTGCGCGCGCCCGCGGAAGTAGTCGAGGTAGTACTGCACTCGCTCGTTGTTGGTGTACCGGCTGACGTCGATGTCCCAGGTGGCGGGGGCCTCGGCGGCGGCCGCCGCGGGGCTCGCGGCCGCGGTCGGCCCGGGTCCCACCGCCGGCGCCGTCGGCGCCGCCACGTGCGAGGCGTCCGCCGGTGCCGCGGCGGCGACAGTGGCCGGCGCGTGGCCGACGACCGAGTCCGCCGTCATCGTGCGCAGGGTGTCCAGGAACGCTGCGTCGCTCGCGGTGTCGCGGGCGGGAGCTTGAACGGTTGTGGGGGAGGGGGATGGTGCCGCCGGTTCGCCGCGCGCCGTGTCAGCCGGGTTGCTGTCGGCGCGCGCCACCTCGGTGGCCGGCGGGCCGGCGTTCTCGGTCGGCCCGGCTTGCGGCGCCAGGGATGCGGCGTGGGGCCGCGCACAGGCGGCCAGTCCGATCAGGACCGGCAAGAGAAGCCGCTTCAGCGCTGCCCCCAACCGTGCATGACGTTGCCCTGTTGCTGGTTACGTATGGTGCCGCCGCCGGCTCGCGGACGCGAGCACCGGCCTGAGGGGGGCCCGGTCCGAGGTCGGCTTGGCAGGCGCAATATGCCCACCCCCCCGCGAACCGGTCAATACTAATTCCGCCTACACGTGATCCCGGTCACGCAACCGGCGGTCACTGCTCCCGCGACACCAGCTCCCGGAACCGCCTCGCCAGGTCCTGGGTGACCTCGCCCACGCTGCCGCAGCCGATCTTGCGCCCATCGAGCTTGACGACCCCGACCACCTCGGCCGCCGTGCCGGTCAGGAACACCTCGTCGGCGGTGTAGAGGTCGTAGCGGTTCAGGGACTCCTCCCGCACGTCCAGGCCGGCCTCGCGACCCAGCTCGATGACGGCGTCGCGGGTCACGCCGCGGAGGATGCCGGAGTACGCCGGAGGGGTGCGCAGCGTGTGGTTCGAGACGCAGAACACGTTCTCGCCGACGCCCTCGGCCACCTCACCGGTGGACTCGAGCATCAACGCCTCGTCCACGCCCGCGTTGACCGCCTCGATCTTCGCGAGGATGTGGGCGAGATAGTTGAGCGACTTGATCCGCGGACTGAGCCCCTCGCGGTGGTTCACCGGCGTCGGCGCCGTCATCATCGTGAGCCCGCGCTGGTACACCTCGCCCGGGAACAGCGCGATCTTGTCCGCGATGCAGAAGATCGTCGGCTTCTTGCACTTGCGGGGGTCGAGCCCGAGATCGCCGAAGCCGCGCGTCACCACCAGGCGGATGTACGCGTCCGACAGCCGGTTCACCCGGATGCACTCTTCGCACAGCTCGGCCATCGCGTCCTGCGCCATCGGGATGTCGAGCCAGATGGCCCGCGCCGATGCGTACAGACGGTCGAGGTGCTGCTTGAGCCGGAAGATGCGGCCGTTGTAGGCCCGGATGCCCTCGAACACGCCGTCGCCGTAGAGCACGCCGTGATCGAACACCGAGATCTTGGCCTGATCGCCGTCGTAGAACTTGCCGTCAATCCAGATCTGCGGCACCGGCATCCTCCTCCCGTACGCGGTCGCGCAAAGATAGCCCGCGAGCCGGCCCTGCGCACCATTCGCCCCGGCCCGCCTCGGGATTCTCCCCTCTCCCGCAACCGTGCAAGATCCACACCCGCGATGGGAGGGAGATCCGTGTCACGCGCCGGGGACAGCGACCTCGCACGGCGACGCCGGCGGCAGGCGGGGCCTAGAGCCCGATCGTGGCCCCCAGGCCCAGCTCGAGCGCGCGCTCGTAGGCGAGCCGTGCCGTCACGACGTCCTCGACGGCCAAACCGAGCGACTTGAAGAGCGTGATGTCGTCGTCGCCCCGCCGTCCCGGTGACCCGGCCGCGACCGCGCCCAGCTCGGCGACGACGTGATCGGGCCCGATGTGCCCCTCGGCCCTGGCCAGGATCAGGTCTCCGGCCTCCGCCTCCGCCGACGCGCGCGAGTCCACGAACACCCGGCAGCGGGCCACCGCGGCGCCGTCCAGCTCGCGCATGTCGCGGGCGGACGACCCCACCGCGCACAGGTGCATCCCCGGCTCCAGCCACGCGGCGTCCACGATCGGCTCGCGCGCCGACGTGACGGCCACCACCACGTCGGCCTCACGCATCGCGCCCTGGACCGTCGCCGCGACCGCGAGCGGGCACGCGACGGTTCCCGCCATGTCCCGCACGAACCGCTCGGCGTGCACCGCGGTCCGCGACCAGACCCGCACCGACCCCAGCGACAGCACCTGCGCCACGGCGCGGAGATGGCTCCGGGCCTGCACCCCGGACCCGAGGATCGCGAGGCGCCGGACGCCCCGGCGCGCGAGCAGCTCGACCGACACCGCCGTCACCGCGGCCGTGCGCATCTCCGTCACCAGGCGGCCGTCCATCACCGCGAGCAGCGCGCCGGTCGCGGGGTCCAGGAGCAGGATGGTCGCCAGGTGCGTCGGGTGCGGGCCGGCCGCGTTGCCGGGGAAGAAGGTGACCGACTTCATGCCCAGCGCCCCGCCCCGCGCGTCGCGCAGGTGCGCCGGCATCGTCGCATAGTACCCGCCCGCGGGCTCGACCCGCAGGGTCGGGCGCACCGGCTGCACGACGTCGCCGCGCGAGAACCGGATCAGCGCGTCCTTCATCGCGGGGATCAGGGCGCCCATCTCGAGCGCGCGGGCCAGGTCCGGCTCGGTCAGCAGCAGCGGCATCGCTCAGTCTCCGTGCATCGCCAGCTCGAAGCGGAGGCACGCGTGCGCCCGCCGCAGCGCCGCCTCCACGACCGCCGCCGATGAGCCGCGTGCGAAGATGAAGCCCGGGTACTGCGTCCCCCACGGCAGCGGGACCAGCCGCTGTCCGACGTGCGCGGTGATCGACACGTCCTCCACGCCGGCCACGCGGCGCGCCCCCTCCACGCCGCCCACGGCCCGCAGCACGCCCGCTCCCGGCACCGGGATCATCATCACCCCGGCGGCCGACGCCTCCCGCTCGAACGTGGGCACCGGCAGGCCGAGCGCCTGCCTCAGCAGCAGCTCCTCCAGCGACAGCGCGTCCGCGCCCTCGCCGAAGCGCAGCACCTGGCTGCAACGCCCGCCGATGGGCCGCGCCCCCAGCTCGATCAGCCACGGCCCCGCGTCGTTGAGCCGCAGCTCGACGTGCACCGGGCCCGACACGAGGCCCAGGGCCGCGGCCGCCCGCTCCGCGCACGCCGCGAGGGAGCCGCGGGCCGCCACGTCCAGACGGCTCGGCGTCAGGTAGATCGTCTCCTCGAAGTACGGGCCGTCGAGCGGATCCGGCTTGTCGAACAGCGCCAGCACCCGCAGCCGGCCGCCCTCGAGCAGCCCCTCGAGCGCGAACTCCGGGCCCGGCACGAACGACTCCACCAGGTAGCGCCGCGACTCCTCGCCCCGCGCGGCGACGTCGGGCAAGCCGAGAATGCCGCTCAGCACGCCGTGGGCAGCGAGGAAGCCGTCCGGCGAATCGGCGCGGATCACGCCCCGGCTCGCCGACAGGCACAGCGGCTTCAGCACGCAGGGATAATGCGCCGAGTGAGCCGCCGCCCGCGGATCCTCGGCGAGCGCGTGGGCCCGGAACTCCGGCACCGGGACGCCGGCGGCGGCGAGGGCCACGCGCTGGTCGAGCTTGTTCCGCGCGGCCAGCGTCGCCGCGAGCGGATTGTGCGGCAGGCCGAGCGCCGCCGCGATCGCGGCGGCGACGACGGCCGTGTCGTCGTCCACGCCCACCACCGCCGCCACGGGGTGCTCGGCCGCGAACGCCGCCGCCTGGCCCACCGCGCGCTCGCGGTGCGCGAAGTCGAAGGTCGCCAGGCCCTCGGGCTCCCGGCCGCTGAACACGCTGTCCTGATCGGAAGCCACGGTGAGATCCACGTCGAGCCGGCGCGCGGCCTCGACGAAGGCGGCGGTCCGGTAGGTCGTGCTGGGGAGAAGGAGGAGGAGGCGCGCCCGGGCGCCCACTATTTCTTCGCTGCGGTCACGTAGGGGTTGGTGCCCGCCGAGTGATCGGTGATGTCCACGATGCCTGCGACCTCCGGCACGCGCTGGCGCAGCGCCGTCTCGATGCCCTGCCGCAAGGTCACGTCGGCCATGCCGCAGCCCTGGCAGCCGCCGCCCATTCGCAGCATCACGACCGCATCCTGCACGTCGATCAGCTCGACGAAGCCGCCGTGCCGCGCGACCGCGGGATTGATCTCGGCCTCGAACAGGTCGGCGACCCGCGAGTACAGCGCCTCGTCGTCGCCGGACGCCGCGGATCCCGGCGCAGCCGCGACCGGCCGCACGGCGCCAGCCAGCGCGTCCCTGATCGCCGCGCCGACCTGCTTGCCGGTCACCTGCCAGGGCGCGGGCCCTTCCTTCGTCACGGTGACCGTCCCGCCCGACACCACGACTTCCCGGACGCCGGGGACGGCGAACAACGCCACCGCCAGCGGTGACCCCTCCGCCTCCTGGGCCGTGACGAAGCGGCGGACGCCCTCGTACACCGGCTTGCTGACGACGAACCGGCAGCGGGTTGCGTCGATGGGCTCGGCTGTGATCCTTATCTCACTGTCCACGAACGAATTATCCCACTACGCCCCGTCCCGGGTCAACTCGGGTCAGGGAGAGCCCTCGGCTGCCGGCGATCGAGGTGGTGCGCGATTCCGCACACACGGTTACTAATAGGGATAAGCGGACTCCCCTATATGAAGGGGGCACGTGGTGATCTCCTCACCTTGGCTCATCGGCACGGCCGACGTGCCGGCGCGGGTGGGGCGCGGCGTCGCGCGCGCCGAGCTCGAGGCAGCGACCCGCAGCGAGCCGGCTCGCGGGTGAGGCCGGGGTGACGCGTCGGCACGGCCGCCGGGACCGGGTCTCCGCCGATCCGGCGTGGGACTTCGTCGCGGCGTTGCCGGACCCGACCGTGGTGGTCGGAAGCTCCGGTCGCGTCATTGCAGGCAACGCGGAGGCGGCGCGCTTGTTCGGATACCGGCGCAACGAGCTGATCGGCCTGCCCTTGCGGGCACTCGTGCCGAAACGGCATCGGGCGCGACACGCCGTACTGCACGCGACCTACCGGGCCCGGCCGGCCGGCCGGCGGATGGGGGCCGGACTCGAGTTGGCCGGCCTGCGCAAGGACGGCACGGAGTTCCCCGCGGAAATCAGCCTCGTTCGGATGAAACGGGCCGGCGCAACGGCGTTCATCGCGGCGGTGCGCGACCTCACGGAGCGCGGCGCCGCGGAGCGCGCGCTCAGCGAGGAGCGCCGGAGGTACGTCGATCGCCTCGTCTCGGCACAGGACGAGGAGCGCCGGCGGATCGCCCGGGAGCTGCACGACGAAGCCGGCCAGGCGCTCGCGACGATGATCGTGCGGCTCCGGAGCCTGCAGGACGCCAGGTCGCTCGGTGAGGCGAAGGCGCACGCGACCCGGCTGCGGCAGGGACTCGCCGACACGATCGTGGACCTCGGGCGCCTGGCGCGCGGCCTGCACCCCAGCATGCTCGACGATCTCGGCCTCGCCCCCGCGCTCGGGCGGTACGCCGCCGACGTCGCGGAGAAGCTCGGGATCCCCGTCCGGGTCCGCACGTCCGGCCTCGGGTCGCGGCGGCTGCCGCTGCCGGTCGAGACCGCGCTGTTCCGCATCGCGCAGGAGGCGCTGACGAACGTCACGCGGCACGCCCGGGCCCGCCGCGTGGACATCGCGCTCACCCGCTCGCGGACCGCCGTGGACCTCGTGGTCAAGGACGACGGGCGCGGCTTCGACGGCGCCGCGAAAAGGCCGCGCTCGCTCGGACTGCTGGGCATCCGGGAGCGCGCGGCGGCCCTGGCCGGCACCGCCGCGATCGAATCGTCGCCCGGGCGCGGCACGGTGGTCGCCGTGGCCCTGCCCCTGCCGGCACGCCGGGCGGCGCGGCGGACCCGGTGACTGCCAAGCTCAAGGTGCTCGTCGCCGACGACCACGCGGTCCTGCGGTCGGGGCTGCGCCTGCTCATCAACGGCCAGCCCGACATGGAGGTGGTGGCCGAGGCCGCCGACGGCCGGGAGGCCGTGCGCCGCACCACGGAGTCCAAGCCGGACGTGGTGCTGCTCGACCTCACCATGCCCCGCACCAACGCGCTCGACACCATCCGTCACGTCTCCCGCGCCCGCCCGAAGGCCAAGGTCGTGGTGCTGACCATGCACGACCACCCGGCGTACGCGGAGTCGGCCGTCGCCGCCGGCGCCTCGGGCTACGTGGTCAAGCGCATGGCCGACACCGAGCTGCTCTCCGTCATTCGGGCCGTCGGCCGCGGACGGCGTGCCGTGGACGCACCGCCGGCCGGCGCTCGGCCGGTGGCCGAGGACGCGCGCCCCGGACGGGCCGCCGGCCCGCGGGCGCGGGCGCTGCTGAGCCCGCGCGAGAGCCAGGTGCTGCGCTACCTGGCCCTGGGATTCAGCAACCGTCAGATCGGCTCGCGCCTCAGGCTGAGCGTGAAGACGGTGGAGACCTTCCGCGCGCGCCTGTCGAAGAAGCTCGGTCTCAGGGGTCGCGCGGCGCTGGTGCGCTACGCGCTTCGCACCGGACTCGTGAGCGTCGAGACCTCGTCCCTGGACGGCGGCACGGCGGAGGCGGAGCAGCCGGCGTAGAGACGCGCCCGGCCATCGACACCATTCCCCTGAAGCTCGCTCGGCAACGGGCGGTGTGCTCGCTTGACGCTGGCTTGACGGGCCGAGGTTTCCGTGATCGGCACACCCAGCGCAGAGGTGCACCGTGAAGCGTCTCGCCTTGTTCGCCCTGGTCGGCCTGGCGGCCGCCGCCTGTCAGAGCGACCGGATCGCCAGCCCATCCAACGCCGCCGTCGCCGCGACCGACGAAACGCTCGCCGCCAACCGCGACGGGCGCGACGCCCTCCCCGGGCCCGGCGAACCCGGGCTGAGGGTCATGCAGTACAACATCTACCTCGGCACCGACCTCGGCCCCATCCTCGCGGCGACCACCGAGCAGGACTTCCTCGTCGCTGCCGTCCGGGCCTACGCCGAGCTGCAGCAGACCGACTTCCCGGCGCGCGCGGGCAAGATCGCCGACCAGATCGCCTCGGTGCGGCCGGACGTGATCGGCCTCGAGGAGGCTGCAATCTGGAGCGTCTCGGCGCCATTCGATCCGACCACGGGACAGGGGGCGCCCGCCGTGGTGCAGTACGACTTCCTCGCGCTCGTCCTCGACTCGCTCCAGGCGCGCCACCTGCACTACGTGGCGGCCAGCGTGGTCCGCACCAGCGACGTCTCGGCGCCCGTGCCGACCGCGTTCGATGCATCGGGCAACCCGACCGCGTTCGCCCTGGTCCGCTTCCAGGACGGCGACGCCATCCTGGTCAAGGCCGGCGTCCACTTCCGCGACGCGCAGAACGGGAAGTACCAGGCCTTCATCCCACTGAGCCTGCTCGGGACCCAGACGGGACTCTACCGCGGCTGGTGCTCCGTGAAGGTGACCGTGGACGACCGGACGTTCCACTTCGTGGCCAGCCACCTCGAGGCGGAGAACGGGCAGATCAACTACCTGCAGGCGCAGGAGCTGCTCGGCCTGCTCGACCAGGTGCGGGATCCCGTGGTCTGGGTGGGTGACTTCAACTCCGGTCCCGGCGTCTCCGCCGACTTCGCTCCGACCTACGCCCTGGTGACGGGCGCCGGGTTCACCGACCTGTGGCCGGTGGCCCACCCGCACGACCCGGGGCTCACCAACGGCCCGGCCGACGGCGTCGGCGCCCTGGACGCGAACGGCGTGCTGGTCCCCTACCCGGCCTTGCAGCTCACCACGCGGATTGACCTCGTGCTCCTGCGTGACCGGTTCGGCCGGGCGCGCGACGTGCACGCGGCGATCTTCGGCAACCAGCCTGACGACCGCACGGCTTCCGGTCTGTGGCCTTCCGACCACGCCGCCGTGGGGATGGTGTTCGAGCTGCCCGGGCATCGGGGCTTCGCATACCGCGACCGCTGGTAGTCCGGGGGAGGCGCAACGAGGGGGAGCCGGGTTGGCCGACCGGCTCCCCCTTTCCTATACTTGGCCGCGTACCCCGAGCGCGGCGGCGCGTGGACGACTTCATCCGGGACCTGCCCAAGGCCGAGCTGCACCTGCACATCGAGGGGACCCTCGAGCCGGAGCTGATGTTCGCCATCGCCCGCCGCAACGAGGTCCCGCTGCGATTCCGCTCGGTGGCCGACGTCCGCCGCGCCTACCGGTTCTCGAACCTGCAGGATTTCCTCGACATCTACTACGAAGGCGCGAAGGTCCTGCTCGCGGAGCGCGACTTCTACGACCTGACCTGGGCGTACCTGGAGCGGGCGCACGCCGACGGCGTCCGGCACGCCGAGATCTTCTTCGACCCGCAGACCCACACCGCCCGCGGGGTGGCGTTCGGGACCGTCGTGACCGGCATTCACCGCGCCCTGGCCGACGCGGAGCGTCGGCTGCGGATGAGCTCCGGCCTGATACTCTGCTTCCTGCGGCACCTCAGCGCCGAGGCCGCGGCGGCCACGCTCGAGGAGGCGCTGCCCTTCAAGGAGTGGATCGTCGCGGTCGGGCTCGATTCGTCGGAGGTGGGTCACCCGCCGTCGAAGTTCCGCGCCGTATTCGACCGGGCGCGGGGGGCCGGCTTCCTGACCGTGGCGCACGCCGGCGAGGAGGGGCCGCCCGAGTACATCCGCGAGGCCCTCGACCTGCTGAAGGTACGGCGCATCGACCACGGGGTCCGCTGCCTCGAGGACCCCGGCCTGGTCGAGCGCCTCGCCGCCGAGCACGTGCCGCTCACCGTCTGCCCGCTCTCCAACGTCAAGCTGCGCGTGTTCGAGGCGATGGCGGATCACCCGCTGCGGCAGATGCTGCGGCAGGGCCTGTGCGTCACGATCAGCTCCGACGACCCGGCCTATTTCGGCGGCTACATCGGCGCGAATTTCCGCGCGGCGCGCGAGGCGCTCGGGCTGACCCGGGACGAGATCGTTCAGCTCACGCGCAACTCGTTCCTGGCCTCGTTCCTCTCGCCGGTCGAGAAGCGCGGCCGCCTCGAGGACCTCGACTGCTTCCTGGCCGACCACCCGGACGCGCGCTAGGCGCCGTCCGGGGCCGGTTCGGCGATTCGCCGGGCGGTGCCCGCGGGCGCCGCCCGCAGGTACTGCGCCGGCCACGTCGCGGCCGCCTTCAGCTCCTCGGCCGCGTGGAGCGGCCAGTACGGATCGCGCAGGAGCTGCCGCGCGAGCAGCACGGCGTCCGCCTTGCCCGCACGCACGATCTCGTCCGCCTGCGCCGCGGTGGTGATGAGTCCCACGGCGCCGGACGGGACTCCCGCCTCGCGGCGGACCCGCTCCGCGAACGGCACGTGATAGCCCGGGGCGACCGGGATCTTCGCGTGCGCCACGAGGCCTCCCGACGAGCAGTCCACCAGGTCCGCGCCCAGCGGACCGAGCGACCGCGCCAGCTCCACCGTCTGCTCGACGTCCCATCCTCCCTCGACCCAGTCGGTCGCGGACACCCGCACGAACAGCGGCAGCCGCTCCGGCCACTCGCGCCGCACGGCTTCGACCACCTCCCGCGCCAGGCGGGCGCGGTTCTCGAACGACCCGCCCCAGCGGTCGGTGCGCCGGTTGCTCAGCGGCGAGAGGAACTGGTGCAACAGGTAGCCGTGGGCCGCGTGGACCTCGACGACCCGGAAGCCCGCCTCCCGCGCCCGGGCCGCCGCCTTCGCGAAGGCGACGACGACGTCCCGGATGCCGTGCTCGTCCAGGGCCGCCGGCGCGGCGTACCCCTCGAATGCCACCGCGCTCGGCGCGACCGCCGTCCACCCGCCCTCCGGAAGGGGCACGCTGCCGGTCTTGCCGGCCCACGGCCGCCAGGTGCTCGCCTTCCGGCCCGCGTGCGCCAGCTGCAGCCCCGCGTGGACGCCCTGGCCGTGGACGAAGCGGACGATGCGGGCGAGCGGTTCGACGTGCTCGTCCTTCCAGATCCCGAGGTCCTCGGGGCTGATGCGGCCATCGGCCGTGACGGCGGTGGCCTCGGTGAAGACCAGCGCCGCACCGCCCACGGCGCGGCTCCCGAGGTGGACGAGGTGCCAGTCGTTCGCGAACCCGTCGTCGCTGGAGTACTGGCACATCGGGGAGACGAAGACGCGGCTCGCGAACGTGAGGCCGCGGAGCGGAAGAGGATCGAGCAGATGCGTCACGGGGGCAGCCCTTTCACGTGATGCCGGCCGGGCGGCTCACTTGCCCCGGCACCTCATGATACCCAGCCGGCCGTCGGAATTCCGACGCCAGTCGTCCTTGAGTCCCTGGCCCGTAGGAAGCATGTTGGGGCGTGGTCGGTCGCGCGGTGGGTCTCGTCGCCGCTGGGCTGCTTGCCGCTTGCACGACGGCCGTAGTCAACTACACCGATCCGCTGGGGCCCCGCTACGCCGGTGGCACGGCGGCGGCACCGCGGCCCGCCGATACCCTGAAGGTCGTGGCGTTCAACATCCAGTACGCCAGGCACGTCGAGCTCGCGATCAGCCTGATTCGCACGACCGACGCGCTGCGCGATCCCGACATCCTGCTGCTCCAGGAGATGGACGAGCCGGGCGCGCGGACGATCGCCGATTCCCTCGGCCTGGCCTGGGTCTACTATCCCGCCACGGTGAGTCCCACGACCCACCGGGACTTCGGCGACGCGATCCTGTCGCGCTTCCCCATCGAGGACGATCGCAAGATCATCCTGCCGCACCTGGCCCGGAACCGCCGTACCCAGCGGGCGGCCGTCGCGGCCACGATTCGCGTGGAGGGGCGGCAGGTGCGCGTCTACAGCGTGCACCTCGCGACCATGTTCGAGCTGGGTCCCCGCGCGCGCCGCGAGCAGCTCGCCGCCGTCCTGGCCGACGCCCGCCGCTATCCGCTGGTGGTGCTCGGCGGCGACTTCAACAGCAGCTCCGTCCCCCAGATCGCGCGGGCCGACGGCTACGCGTGGCCCACCGACCATCTGGGCCGGACCGAGGCCTTCTGGGACATGGATCACGTCCTTCTGAAGGGCATGGAGGCGGCCGGGAACCCGGCCGTCGGGCTGGTGAAGAACGTCCGCGGCGCGAGCGACCACAAGCCCGTCTGGGCACGGGTGGTGCTGCCGGCGGAGACCGGGCCGTGACGCGCGCCGGCCGCCGGCCGATCGTTCTCGCCGCCGTCGCGGTGCTCGCCCTCCGCGCGCCCGTGCTCGCCGGTCAGGACACGTCGGCCGCCGCGCCGCCCGCTCCGCCAGTTGCGGCTCCCCCGGGCGACGTCCCGGCTCGGGTGCCGAAGCGGCCGCTCAAGGCCGCGCTCGAGGGCATCGCCGTCAACGTGGTGCTGAACCGGTTCGACGACTGGGTCCGCAACGCGTGGTCCCTGCGCGAGGGCTACTGGGCCCGGGTCGGGCCGCGGACGTGGAGCGACAACCTGCGCCGCGGGTGGGAGTGGGACACCGACGAATTCAACACCAACATGTTCATGCACCCGACGCACGGCGGGGTGTACTTCCGCTCCGGCCGCGAGAACGGCCTCGACTTCTGGGAGGCGGCGCCGCTGGCCTTCCTGGGCTCGGCGGAGTGGGAGTACTTCGGCGAGACGAACCGCCCGTCGCTCAACGACTTCTACAACACCTCGTTCGGCGGCATCGCCCTGGGCGAGATGACCTACCGCCTGGTCGCGCTGGTGCGCGACAACCGGGCGCGCGGCGCGGAGCGCATCCTCCGCGAGGTCGCCGCCGCGCCGCTCGACCCGGTCGGAACCATCCGCCGCCTCCTGGCCGGGGACTTCACGCGCGTCACGGCCGACTCCTCCGCGCGCGTGCCCGGCGCGCTGACGCTGCAGCTCGAGGGCGGCGCCCGGCTGGCCGTGGATTCGGGGCCGGACCACCGGCGGAGCCTGGCGAGCACGCTCGTCGCGGAGCTGGACTACGGCGACCCGTTCACGACCCGGTACGCGGAACCGTTCGACGTCTTCACCGCCCGGCTGCTGATCGGCGCCGGCGCCTACCCCGTCAACGAGCTGCGGGTGGCCGGCCGGCTGTTCTCGCACGAGTTCACGAACCGCTCCACCGACGTCCGCACCTTCTTCACCGTCCTCCAGAAGTTCGAGTACGCCGGCAACCCCGCCTACAAATACGGCGGGCAGAGCTTCGACGTCGGGCTGGTGGCGGGGTTCACGCTGCGCAGGGGATGGGACGTGCGGCTCGAGGGCTACGCCGAGGGGATCGTGCTCGGCGCCGTGGACGCGCCGGGCGCCGGCATTCCGGGCACGCCCCGCACCTACGACTTCGGGCCTGGCGTCGGCTTCGACGCCTCGGCGTCGCTCCTGAAGCGGACGTTCCCGCTGCTGACGGCGCGCTGGCACGGGACGCTGGTGCATTCGGTGAGCGGGTCACCGGCCGATCACTTCACCAACCTCCCCAGCGTCGAAATCGGCCTGCCGCTCGGACGGCGGCTCGGCCTGGGGGCGTACGCCGGGTGGTACACGCGGCGCAGCACCTACGTCGGCCTGCCCGAGGAAGCCGCGACCTACCCCGACTACCGGGCCTTCGTCACCTGGCAGACGCACCGGCGGCCCACCGCCGCGGCGTTGCCCTAGTGGCCGGCCGCCGCGCCGCCCCGCTGGCCGCGCTGCTGCTCGCGCTCGCTGCGCCCGCGGCGCGCGCCCAGATCCCCTATCGCGGGGGCCTGTGGGCGGACATCGGCTTCGGCCCCGGCCGTCTCTCGCTGACGTGCACCACCTGCTCGAGCATCGCCGTGGCCACCGGCGTCGAGATCACGGTGTCCATCGGCGGCGCCCCGACGCACAACGTGCTGCTCGGCGTGCAGGGCCAGGCCTGGACGGGCACCACGGGCAGCCGTACCCAGCGCGTGCGCAGCCTGCTCGCGATCGTCCAGTGGTACCCGTGGACCGCGGCCGGCCTGTTCGTGCGCGCCGGCACCGGGGTGGTCCAGGGGCCGGTGACGCCCGCGGCGAGCGGCGCCCAGCCCCAGACGGTCCAGAACACGGGCGTCGGTCTCGACCTGGGCGTGGGCTACGATCTGCCGGTGAGTCGCCACTTCGGCGTCACCCTCCAGCTGGCGAGCCACCTCGCCGCCCTGGGCGACCTCACGGTGAACGGGCAGCCGGCGAACGACGTGATCGCGTACGTGACCCGCATCGGCCTGGCGGTGGTGCTGCGCTGACCGCGCGGGCGCTCGTCGGGAGCGCCGCAGAATCCCACGATGTTGCCGGACGACCGGCGCATGCCGATCTTCGGAGTGCCCCGCCGAACCATCCAGCAACGACAACGACGAGCGCACGATGAGCATCGGCCGTGACCTGATCCCGGAATTCGACCAGGAGATGAAGAGCACCCGCCGGCTCCTCGAGCGCGTGCCGGGCGACAAGGGGCAGTGGAAGCCCCACCCGAAGTCGTTCCCGCTGGGCCACCTGGCGCAGCTCGTGTCCTGGATGCCGGGGTGGATCGCGCAGACGCTGCGCGAGCCGCACCTCGACCTCGCCAGCGGCGCGCACTACAGCTTCGAGCCGACCGAGGTCCTGCTGCGCGGGTTCGACGCCAACGTCACGGCGGGCCGTGAGGCGCTGGCCGCGGCGGCGGACGCCGATTTCGCGACGACGTGGTCGCTCAAGCACGGGGCGCGGGTGCTGTTCACGGCGCCCCGCGGCGTGGTGGTCCGCAACCACATCAGCCATCTCGCGCACCACCGGGGCCAGCTCACGGTGTACCTCCGGCTGCTGGACGTGCCGGTGCCGTCGATCTACGGACCCACGGCGGACGAGAAGACCTGGTAGCGGAAGGCGGCGGACGGCGTCACGGCGGCGGGCGGGCTGCCCGCCGCGCACGGCAGGCTATTTGGGCGGCGGCGGACCCCCGCCCAGGAGCTTGAGCGCCAGGCAGTCGTACACGACGCGGCCGCCCTGGTAGCTGAGCGTGCCGCGCTTGACCACGCGCCATCCGCCGTTCTGGAACGTCCCCTCGGCGTCCAGCTTCTCGATCAGGCCCGACGCGCCGTCGAGGGCCTGGCCGAGGGCGGCGCTCTGGGTGAGGACCACGGGCTTCGTGCCCGGGACGGCGACCAGGGTCAGCGGCTCGACGATCAGGTTCGCGAGGTCGGCCGCGCTCAGCGCCGGGAAGGCCTGCTTGCCCTGGAGCTGGATCATCCGGGCCCGCGCATCGGGGCCGACGGTGTCCTTGGTCGAGCCGATCAGGTCGAGGAGGTAGTTGCGGACGTCGTTGAGGTCCTTGGCGGAGCGGAGCTTGTCCTGGTCCGGGTAGGCCGTCAGGGCCTTGGCGAGGAGCGAGATCTCCCGCAGGTAGTGGTTGCGCTGGTTCGACGGCACCAGGTACATGGCGATGACCGAGATGGGCATCCCGTCCGGCGCCCCGTAGTCGATGCCGGCGGGGCTCCACCCGAGCGCGCAGACCATCTCCTCCTCGAACGGCACGCGCGCATGCGGACACGCCCAGCCCTTGCCGAGCGCCGTGCTGGTGGCGCGCTCGCGCTCCATGACCAGCCCCACCACGTCGGTCCCGGCCGGAACCGACGGAACCGCCTCGAGGATGTGGGCCAGGAAGTGCAGCGCGTCGTCCCGGTTGTTCTCGGGCAGCTCGATCAGCCGGCCTTCCTGCAGCGCGTCCAGCAGGGAATCCATCGCTACTCAGCTCCGAAGCGCCCGATGAACCAGGTCTTCACCACGTGGGTCAGCGCCGCATACGTCAGCAGGAAGGATGCGATCCACGCCCAGTAGACCGGCGGCAGCGGCACCAACCCGAGCGCGCCGGCGAACGGTGAATACGGGAGCCAGGCGCCGACGCCCATCACGGCCAGCGTGGTCAACGTCATCGGCAGCGATGCCCTGCTCCCGATGAAGGGGATGCGTCTGGTCCTGATGATGTGGACGATCAGGGTCTGGGTCAACAGCGATTCCACGAACCACCCCGTCTGGAACAGGCTCGCGAGCTGGAGGTGCTGTCCCGCGCCGAGGGCCGCATCGGCATAGCCGCTGCACCGGAAGACGAACCACATCAGGCCGAAGGTGGCGTAGTCGAAGATCGAGCTGATCGGCCCGATGAAGACCATGAAGCGCTTGATGTTGCCGATGTTCCACTTGAGGGGACGGGCGATCAGCTCCTCGTCCACGCGGTCGGACGGAATGCCCGTCTGCGAGAAGTCGTAGAGGAGGTTGTTGGTCAGGATCTGGATCGGCTGCATGGGCAGGAACGGCAGGAGGTAGCTCGCGCCGACGACGCTGAACATGTTGCCGAAGTTCGAGCTGGCGCCCATGCGGATGTACTTGGTGATGTTGGCGAAGACCTTGCGGCCCTCGATGATCCCCTCCTCCAGCACCTGCAGGCTCTTCTCCAGCAGGACGATGTCCGCGGCCTCCTTGGCGACGTCCACCGCCGAGTCCACCGAGATGCCCACGTCGGCCGCCTTGAGCGCGGGGGCGTCGTTGATGCCGTCGCCCATGAACCCGACGACGTGGTGGCTCGCCTGCAGCGCCCGCACGATCTGCTCCTTCTGCACCGGCGACAGCTTCACGAAGACGTCCACGTCCTGGGCGACCCGGGTCAGCTCGTCGGGCGGGAGCTTCGCCAGCTCGGCGCCGGTGACGATGCGCTCGACGGGCAGCCCGACGTCCTGGCACACCTTCCGGGTCACGAGTCCGTTGTCACCGGTCAGGACCTTCATCCGCACGCCCGCCGCCGTGAGCAGCTTCAGCGCCGACTCGGCGGAGTCCTTCGGGGGGTCGAAGAAGGCGATGTAGCCGAGCAGCACCAGCTGGCTCTCGTCGGCCGCCGTGAAGGTGGTCCGCTCGCGGGGGAATTCCCGGTACGCGATGCCGAGAACGCGGAAGCCCTGGCTGTTGAGGTCTTCGACCTCTTCGAACAGGTCCGCGCGGATCACGTCGATCAGCGTGAAGACCTCGTCGCCGACCTGGTAGCGGTTGCAGCAGGAGTAGATCTCCTCCACGGCTCCCTTGCAGATCAGGACGTGGTCGCCCTCGTAGTCCACCACCACCGACATCCGGCGGCGCTGGAAATCGAAGGGCAGCTCGTCCACGAGGCGGCAGTTGTGCTCCACGTCCAGATCGGTCCGCTCGAGCACCGCCTTGTCGATCAGGTTGCGCAGGCCCGTCTGGAAGTAGCTGTTGAGGTAGGCGTAGTTCAGGACGTCCTGGCTCTCCAGGCCGGTGATGCCGACGTGCCGCTCGAGCACGACCGCGTCCTGGGTCAGCGTCCCGGTCTTGTCCGTGCACAGCGTGTCGATGGCGCCGAAGTTCTGGATGGCGGGGAGCCGTTTGACGATGACCTTCTTGCCGGCCATCGTCAGCGCACCCTTGGCCAGGTTCACGGTGACGATCATCGGCAGCATTTCGGGCGTGAGGCCGACGGCGATCGAGAGCCCGAACAGCAGCGCCTCGACCCAGTTGCCCTTGGTGATCCCGACGATCAGGAACACCGCGAAGACCATCACGACCATGAAGCGGATCATCAGCCAGGTGAACGACCGCACGCCCCGGTCGAAGCTGGTCTCCTCCCGGCGCTCCGTCAGCCGCTCCGCGATCGCCCCGAACAGCGTCCGCGTCCCGGTGTTGACCACGACGCCGCGGGCCGTGCCGCTCGTGACGTTGCTGCCGAGGAAGCAGGCGTCCGCCAAGTCCGCCACGGCCTGGTCCGGACCCGGCTGGCCCTCCGCCGACTTCTCGATCGCCATGGACTCGCCCGACAGGGCCGACTGGCTGACGAAGAAGTCCTTGGCCGCGAGCAGCCGCAGGTCCGCCGGGATGATCGAGCCGGCGTGGAGGATGACGATGTCCCCGGGGACGACGTCGGAGATCTTGATCTCCGCTTCCTGCCCGTCCCTGAGGACGTGGGTGCGCGACTGCACCCGCTTGCCCAGCGACTCGACCGCCCGACCCGAGCGGCGGTCCAGGACGTAGGAGAGCCCGACGCTGAGCACGATCATGGCGCCGACGATGGCGGTGGACGCCAGCTCCCCGATGAACCCGGAGACAAGGGCGATGATGAAGAGCTGCACGACCAGCGGGCTGCGGCAGCGCTGGAGGATGTCGGCCCAGAACCCGAGGTGTTTGCCGCGGGCCAGCTCGTTGGGGCCGTACACTTCCCGGCGGCGCTCCGCCTCCTCGGAACTCAGGCCTTTGGGGCTCGTGCCGAGGATCGCGAGCGCCTCCGCCGCGGGCTTCGAGCACAACGAGACCAGCCGGCGCTCGTTCTCCGCCTGCGACGGGTGGATCCCGGGAAGGGCCTGGGTCATGGACGCTGTCTCATCAGTCCTGGCGCGCTCGTAGGCGATGGTGGCCGGAAGACCGCAATGAACTTACGTGGACGAGTCGCTTCGAGGTACGGGGGCAGACCGACTTCGCCTCGTCGGCGGCATCCACTTGGGCGTCGAGGTGATCGAGGTCCGGTCGCCGGGGCCCGGCCGCGGTCGGGAGACCTCGTCGCGCTAGCCGGAGTGACGGTCCCCGTCGCGCGCGAGCAGGCGCTCGATCCGCCGGTCCGGGATCAGCCACATCAGGGCCACGACCACGTACAGCGCGCAGGCGAACGCCGGCCGGACGAACGCCAGGCCCACCGCAGCCACGTAGATCAGGACCGACACGATGCCCTTCGCGTCGCGCCCGACCGCCCGGGCGAGCAGCGAGTCGGGCCCGTGCGCCGCCAGCAGGACGCGCGACAGGGTGAAGTAGGCGATGGCCGCGGCGAGCAGCACCACGCCGTACGCGGCCACGGGCAGGGCCTCGAAGCGCTGGCCCATCCAGGACGTCACCAGCGGGATGAGGGAGAGCCAGAACAGCAGGTGCATGTTGGCCCACAGGGCCGCACCGTTCACGCGTTCCACGGCCTGGAGCATGTGGTGGTGGTTGTTCCAGTAGATGGCGATGAACACGAAGCTGAGCAAATAGCCGAGGATCTTCGGCGCCACGGCGGCGAGCGCGGCGAGGTTGGCGTCGGCCGGCACGCGCAGCTCGAGCACCATGATGGTGATGATGATCGCCAGGACGCCGTCGCTGAACGCCTCGAGCCTGCTCTTGCGCATGCCCGCTCCCTCGCGGCGTCCGGCTTCGAGCTGGTACGGTGGTGGGGTTCCGCGATGGTAGGCGCGCCACCGCACGGTGTCAAGCAAACGCGGCACCGGGGCCGTCGCCCTGGCGACGGGCGAGTGGGGCGGTCGCTGGGTCCTAGTCGATCACCCGCAGCTTGATGCCTCCGCCCGGCTTGTCGAGCACCAGCACCGTGCGCTTCTCACCGCTGCGCAGGTTCACCGTCACGTGCGCGGTCGTGCCGGCCCATCCCAGCGAGTCCTCCGACGGCGTTCGCCAGGCACGGACGTCCCACGTGCCCACGGTGCTCTGGTAGTAGGGGCAGCCCGGCCCCGTGGTCACGCTGTCGTAGGTGAAGGGGAACTGCCACGCGATCGGGGTGCCCCAGTCCGGCTGGGTGCGATAGACCGAAATCTCGCCGGCGCTCGGCGCCAGGTGGAGCACGCGGACCTTGGTGGCGCCGGCCGGCACGATGGCCGCCGTGTCGTCGAGGTCCGAGGCGGCCAGCGCGGCCCCGATGCGTACCGCCGCGACCGTGTTGATCCCGTCCGCAACCGTCGTCACGTGCACGGAGACCGGGGCACCACCGGACGCGGCGAAGCCCACCGCGTGGTCGCCCGGCGGCTGCGCGACCGTATCGAGCTCGCCCGGCGGCACGCCCGACACGACCAGGGAGCCGTCCACGAACACGTCCACCGGCACGCCGAACGCGTTGACGACGCGGACGCTCGACGGCGCACCGTTGGAGCCGTTCCCCGGGTTGGTGAACTCCCGGCAGCCGGCGAGCAGCGCGGTCACGAGGCAGGCGCAGACGATACGGGTTCTCATGGCTCCCTCTCCGTGCATGGCGCCGTGACTATAGGGGACGGCCGTCAGGCGGACGTCAAGAGCGCATGGCGAATGGCCCCGGAGGCAGCCACCCGCGGGGGGTTGAGAACGACTGAGCGGGAAGTGACCGGGGTGGGCATCGAACCCACGACCTGCGGATTAAAAGTCCGCTGCTCTACCAACTGAGCTACCCGGTCAGGCTATGCAGGGAAAGAACTTAGCGAATCTGCGGTGGTCCCGGCAGGCGGCTGCTTGGCCGTTGCTTGGCTGTTCCGCGTGGACAGCGGACTCGCAGTCCGCTGCTCTCGTCTTTGAGCGCGTACTCCCGCCCCGTCTCAGCTGGTGCTCACCCCACGCTCAGTCCCACAGTCCAAGGCCTCTGTCCAAGAGCCCGAACATTCTGCCTGGAATGCGGAATCCATGTCCGTCATGGGCGACGCCGGAGCGGTGCCCGTCACCAGTGCAGCGTCGCTACCCAGATGTCGCTCTCGAACTCCGCCACGGAGAGGTAGAGCCGATCGGCGCCGACGCTCACCCACGGAGTGCCTCCTAGGGCGGGGTCGTCGAACGCGACGACG
>DATJUT010000073.1 GCA_035502185.1 Gemmatimonadales bacterium | reverse complement strand
CGAATTCACGGCGAGCGGCTGGTAATCGATGATGACCAACGCGCTGTTCTCGGGCGTGAGCAGCTCATCCGACGCCGGATCCCGAACCACCGGACCACTCCCGGCCTGCTGGGCGACGCTCACCTTCGCGAACGCGCTGCCGAGCAGCATGGCTAGTATTGCGAACAGCCGCCTCGTGAACATGGTGCCCCCTGTCACTTCGGGTTGAGATGGTCCTGCGCACGTGACTCGTCGCCAACCTAGAGCTGCTGCCGGGTGGCCAGTATTGGACCTTCGTCCCACTCGGCGCCGTGCCGCGGGGACGCGGTGCGAGGTACTGGGCGAGGTACGCAGGCGCCGTGGCAGGTCGGGTCGAGCTTGCCCTCGCCCGAGTCGAAAGCCACCGGCAGCGGACTTCCTGGCGACTCTACGCTAGGCGCCGTGAGTGCGCCGCGAAGCGGCGCTCAGGCGACGAGAACGCGGCGAAGGGCTTCGGAGAGCTGGGCGTCGCTGAAAGGCTTCGTCAAGTGCGGCGTCGGGGCGATCTGGCGGATCAGCTTCAGGGAGTCCGGATCGGCGTGCGCGGTGATGAGGATCGCGGGCAAAGGGGTGCCGCAGTCCGCAAGCTCCTGCACGAGCGCGACGCCATTCATCCCCGGCAGGTGAAGGTCGACGATCAGGCAGTCTATGTCTTCGCAGCTCCTCTCGGCGAGGAACGCCTCGGCGGAGCCGAACGTCACGGCCTCGAAACCCATCGACCGCAGCAGCGTGTGCAACGCGTTGCGCACGCCGGCGTCGTCATCGACCACTGCGATGGTCGTACGTGTTGACCCCCTCGGCGAGCGGGCCGTCATTACGGGCGGCCCGCGGCGACCGGCACCGTGAAGATGAGCGTGGCGCCGGGGCCGTCGCTCGGTGCCGCCCAGAGCCGACCGCGGTGCGCCTTCACGATCGAACGGCTGATCGCCAGACCCATTCCCAGCCCGCCCGGCTTGGTCGAGTAGAATGGCTCGAACAGCCGGTCGACCTGCTCGGGGTCGAGCCCCTTGCCGGAATCCCGCACCTCGATCGTCACCCCCTCGGCCTGGTCCAGGCGCGTCCGGATCGTCAACACGCGCGCCGTCTTCGGGACGCTTTCCATGGCGTCCCGGGCGTTCAAGATCAGGTTGACGAGTACCTGCTGGACCTGCACTCGATCACCGACGGCCTCGGGCAGTTCCGCCGTCAACTCGGTCTGGACCGAGATCTCGTTGCGCGCGAGCTCGACCCGCAGCAGCGCGAGTGTGTCGTCGATCAGCTCGTTGACGTTCAGGGGCTTCGCATCGGGGGCGTCGCGTCGCACCAGCGTGCGGATGCGCTCGACGACCTGGCTCGCGCGATGAGCATCGCCCAGAATGGCCTGGACAGCCTTTCGCACTTCCTCCAGGTCCGGCGGCCGGGCGTCCAGCCACCGGAGGCTCGCGTTCGCGTTCATCACGATGGCGGCCAACGGCTGGTTGACCTCGTGGGCGATGGAGGATCCGATCTCCGCCATGGTGCTCACCCGCGCCACGTGCGCGAGCTCCCTCTGCGCATTCCGCAGGGCCGCCTCGGCCAAGCGTTGTTCGGTGACGTCCTGAACCGTGCCAAACGTCCGGCGCGGCCTGCCGGAGTCGTCCCGGGTCACGTTGCCGCGCAGGTGCACGACGCGCACCTCACCGCTCGGGCGGACCACCCGGTACTCCCATTCGGTGGCCGAGGCGCCGGCGTACAGGTTGTGGATGCCGCGCTCCCGAGCGAGTTGATCCTCCGGGTGGACCCGCTCCCGGAACCCTCCGGTCAACGGACCTCGCTGTGGTTCCAGCCCCAGGATTCGGTAAGCCTCCGCCGAGCAAATCAACCGATCCGTATCCGGGTCGAACTCCCAGTGCCCGACGTGCGCGATGCGCTGAGCCTCCTCCAGCCTTGCCTCGCTCTCGCGCAGAACGCGGAGCACCGAGATCCTATGCAGGGCATCGTCCAACCTGCGGCCGATCTGCTGGAACAGCCGGACCTCCAACTCGGTCCAGACCCGTGGGTACGAGCCCTGGGCGATCGAGAAGTGGTAACCGGTCGTCGGGTCGCCGACCTCCGATGGGGCGGTCATCGTGAGCACCGACTGCGCACGGAAGCGCGCCATCACCTGTGCCACCGCCGTGGGTGCCGACTCCAGAAGGAACTGGAACGGACCGACGGTCGTTCTCAACACCCGGGCCATCGCCGCCAGGCTGGTATCCGCGTCGTCCGCGACGCCGGGGATGTCTCCGGCAAGCCCCGGCCGAGCACGCTTCGCCAGCATGACGAGGGAGGTCGGCTCAGGGTCGTCTGACCAGGTCCCGAGCACGGCCCGATCGCAACCGAAGATCTCGAGGACGGCGTCGAGCATGCGGTCCAGCATCAGCTCGAGGTCGTCCGTGGCCTGGAGGGCCTGGCTGACCCGCTCCATGCTCTCGAGCGCGTACAGGTGCGCCTTCCGCTCCTCGTCCGTCTGCTTCTCGGCCGTGACGTCCATGTATGTCCCGACGACCTCCAAGACCTTCGTCTTGAGCGCGCCCGACGCTACCTGGACAACCTCTTTGCGCCATGCCGCCCTCCGCAAGGCCAAGCTCTGGGACTGCTTGATGGACGAGTTCGGCGCAGCCGGTCGACGCCATGAACCCCCACTCGGCACCTATCTAGCCGCGGCAGGTCACAGCCGAGATTGGACCAAGGTCCGATGTGCAGGGGACGGGGACCGGCACGTCCGCGCGCTTCAGTTCGCAGGCGAGGTAGAGGGCGAATTGTGAAGACAGCTGCCCGGACTTAGAATGGATGCCCTCACGCACGATCGGTTTCCCGCAGGGGCTCTGTCCGCTCGTCAGGGGCCGTAGCTGCTGCGCGCCGCGGAGGACGGGCTATGGCGACGACCACCCCCGCAGCAGAAGTGTTCGTCGTGGACGACGACCCCTCGGTTCGGACCGCGCTGGTCCGGACCCTGACCAGTGCCGGGTATCGGGTTCGGGACTTCGCCGCCGCGCAGGAATTCCTGGACAGCGGTTCCCACCTGCAGCCGGGCTGCCTCATCCTCGACCTGCGGCTTCCGGACCTCGACGGCATGGCGCTGTACGAGCGCCTCCGCGCCGCTGGCGCCTGGATGCCGGTGATCTTCCTGACAGGGTTCGGAGATATTCCCTCCAGCGTCGAGGCGATGAAGGCCGGGGCGATGGACTTTCTCCCGAAGCCGGTTGCGGACGAGGTGCTCCTCGCCGCCGTGGAAGCGGCGCTCGTGGAGGAGGCGCGCCGGCGAGCCGACCGCGTCGAGCAGAACGAGATAGCGGGGCGCCTCGCGACCCTGACTGCACGCGAACGGCAGGTCATGCAGCTCGTGCTCGCCGGGCGGCTCAACAAGCAGATCGCCGGCGACCTTGGCATCTCCGAGAAGACGGTGAAGGTCCATCGCGGACGAGTGATGGCAAAGATGGGTGTCCCGCAGGTCGCGCGGCTCGTCTCACTCGTCGCCCGGGCGGGTCTGGTTCCTGATGCCTCGGGACCGGCGGGGCGTCCGGCGCAGTGAGGCGTGCTGCGGCACACATGCGGCACACGGGCCGCGCTGAGGCGGCCCGGTGGGTCAGCGGAAGTCGTTGTGGGTTGGGCTCTTCAGGAGTGCGCCGCCCGTGAATCGAACACGGAACCTACTGATTAAGAGTCAGTTGCTCTGCCAGTTGAGCTAGCGGCGCGTGGCGGAAAAGCTCGCCAGGCCCATTGCGTTGCGCAAGCGCGACCCGGCGCCGCCAGCTCGGCCGTCCAGGCCACGGCTGCGACCGCCCGCGGCTCCCCTGCACCGCCGGCCTCGCCCAGCCGACCTGGAAGCCGTAGAACCCCGAGCGACGCCCGGGAGCCGGCGGCTGCCGCCGCCCGAAACCGGGCCCGCCGGCATGGCGTAAGGTCCCCGGCAGCCGCTGGCGCCGGAGAGCCGTCCGCGACAACCCTTCGGCCACCAGGACTGTCTAAGGCCAAAGCAGGTCGGGCTCGACCGCCCCACCCCTACACCGAGTCACCGATGCGCCACGTGAGGCTCGCCTTCCGCACGCTGTTCCGGACCCCATTCGTCACGGCGGTCGCGGTGCTCTCCCTGGCCCTCGGCATCGGAGCCAACGCGGCCATCTTCTCCCTCACCGACCAGATCCTGCTGCGGCCCCTCCCCGTCCCGGAGCCCGGGCGGCTCGTCAATCTGACCGCCCCGGGACCCAACCCGGGCTCGCAGTCCTGCAATACGTCGGGTGGCTGCGACGAGGTCTTCAGCTACCCAATGTTCCGCGACCTCGAGCGCGGCCAGAACGTGCTCGCGGAGCTCGCGGCCTTCCGGACCTTCGGCGCCAACTTCGCCGTCAACGGCGAGCCGCTGACCGGCGAGGCCACCGTCGTCTCGGGCTCCTACTTCCACACCCTGGGCCTCACGCCGGCGCTGGGCCGCCTGCTGGGCCCGGACGACGATGCCACCATCGGATCGGAGTTCGTCGCCGTCCTGAGCTACGACTTCTGGGCGGGCCGCCTCGGCGCCGACCGCTCCGTCGTCGGCCGGAGCATCGTCGTCAACGGCCAGACGCTGACCATCGTCGGCGTGGCGCCGCCCGACTTCCAGGGCACGACGTTCGGCGCCCATCCCATCGTCTTCGCGCCGCTGGTGATGGGCGAGAAGCTGGGGACCTGGGGCCGCTACCAGGATCGGCGCGCATACTGGCTCTACCTGTTCGGCCGGCTCAAGCCCGGCGTCACTATCGCCCAGGCCAAGAGCGCCCTCGACGGCATCCACCGCCCGATCCTGAGCGACGTCGAGGCGGCGCTCCAGACCGGCATGAGTCCGGCAACGATGGCGAAGTTCAAGGCCAAGACCGTCGGCGTGTTCCCGGGCTACCGCGGCCAGAGCGACTTCCACAGCCACGCCAAGACGCCGCTCACGATGCTGTTCGGCGTCACCGGCGTGGTGCTGCTCATCGCCTGCGCCAACATCGCCAACCTGCTGCTCGCGCGCGGCGCGGGGCGGGCGAAGGAGATGGGCGTGCGCCTCGCCATCGGCGCCGGGCGACGCCACCTGGTCGCGCAGCTGCTGACCGAGTCGGTGATCCTCGCCCTCATGGGCGGCGTGGCGAGCCTGGCGGTCGCCGTCGTCACCCTCAAGCTCCTCGCGTCGCTGATGCCGGCGGAGGCCTCGAACTTGATAACGTTCACCTTGCAGCCGGCGGTGCTGGGATTCACCGCGCTGCTCGCCATCGGCACGGGCGTCCTGTTCGGCCTCTTCCCCGCCCTGCACAACACGCGTTCGAGCCTGGTGGACGCGATCCGCGCCAACGCCGGCCAGCTCACCGGCCACCGCGGCGCGGCGCGCTTCCGCTCCGCCCTGGTCACGGCGCAGATCGCGCTGGCGACCGGGCTCCTG
>DATJUT010000072.1 GCA_035502185.1 Gemmatimonadales bacterium | reverse complement strand
GCTGTTGCCGAACCACTCGTGGGCACTCTCGTGCACGATGATGAAGTCCCACTTCATCCCCAGGCCCGTCTTCGACCAGTCCTGGCCGCGGTAGCCGTTCGCGTACCAGTTGCCGTAGGCCACCGCGCTCTGGTGCTCCATGCCGGTGTTGGGCACCTCGACCAGCTTGTAGCCGTCCTCGTACCAGGGGTACGGGCCGAACCAGTGCTCGAAGCACTTCATCATCGAGGCGGCCTGCACGAACTGCCGGCGCGCGGCGTCGAGGTGGTAGGCCAGCGGCCAGAAGTCGAGGGTGAGCGGGCCGCGCTCGCCGCCGTACACCTCGCCGAAGTGCGTGTACGTGCCGGCCGCGACGGCGATCGCGTAGTTGTTGATCGGATTAGCGGCGAACCACTCGTAGGTCGTGGTCCCGTCGCCGTTCGGCGTCACGCGCCGCAGCCGTCCGTTGGAGACGTCGAACGTCGAGTCGGGCAGCGTGAGCGCGATGCGCTGGCTATCGGGCTCGTCGGCCTGGGTGTCCTTGTTCGGCCACCAGATGCTCGCACCCACGCCCTGATCGGTGGTCACGATCCACGGGTGGCCAAGGCTGTCCGTCGTCCACGTGAACCCGCCGTCCCACGGCGGGCGGCGCGCCACCACCGGCCGGCCGTGGTAGAAGACGGCGATCGTGCGGACGGCGCCCGCCGGCGCCGCCACGGGCAGGGTCGCGAAGAACGCGTTGCCGTCGCGGCGGAACGGGACGTGGCGTCCGCCCGCCACCATGCTGTCCACCACCAGCGGCTGCTGGAGATCGATCTGCATCCGGCGTGCGGGCCGCAGCACGCGGTAGGTGATGCCGTTCCAGCCGCGGATGCCGCTGTCGGCCGGACTGACGGCGACGTGGAGGTCGTAGAAGGTCACGTCCCACCAGGTGCGGTCCGGGCTGGTGAGCGAGCCGCGCAGCGAATCGGCGTGGGTATAGACGGCCGCCTCGCGGGTGTGGGCGTTCTGGGCGGCGGCCGCCAGGGGTACGGCCAGCAGGGCACCGACGAGGCCGATGCGCGTCATGGAGCACTCCGGGAGTGGCGGCACGGTGCGGCAGGTTCATCATACGGCGCCCGGGACCCGGGGGCCAGCGCGGCCGGGGTGCCGGACGCACCGCGCCCGGCCGGCCCCGTCCGGCCGCTCTGCAGGCCCGAGCGGCATTCGTCGCGCCGGCGCTCCCGTTTTGGGGGATTTGCGCGCCGGACGCCCGGACTGTACGGTGGGAGCAGCAGCCAGGCTCCTCGGGCGCGGCCGGCGCGGGTCGGCGCCGCGGCGCACCGGAGCGAGCGGGGGGGGGGACCATGCCAGCCAAGCGGCCGCGGGGAAAGGCGACTCGAGGCGAGCCGGCGGCCGCGCGAGCGGCCACCCCGGACGGTCTGCCGTGGGACTCGATCCCTGACGTGATGTACCGGGTCCGCGGGGCCGAGGGCACGATCGAGCTGCTGAGCGCCGCCTTCACCCCGCTCACGGGCTGGCGGACGCAGGACTGGATCGGCCGGCCGTTCGCGGAGCTGGTGTACGCCGAGGACCTGCCGCGCGCCATCGACAAGTACGCCGCCATCCTGCGCGGCGAACGGCTCGCGCCCTACGAGCTGCGGATCCGGACCGCGTCCGGCGGCCACGTGGTCGGCGAGTTCCACAGCGCCCCGCTGCTCGAGCATGGGCGCGTGGTGGGCGAGCAGGGCATCGCCCGCGACGTGACCGACCGCAAGCGCGCCGACGAGACGCGCCGGGCCGCCGAGGAGCGGTTCCGGACGCTGTTCGAATCGGCCGACGAAGCCATCTTCCTGATGGACGGCGCCGTCTTCATCGACGTGAACGCCAAGTGCGTGGACATGTTCGGGCTGCGGGACCGGAACGACATGGTCGGGCACTCCCCGATGGACTACTCGCCTCCGTTGCAGCCCGACGGCCGCGATTCCCGCGAGAAGGCGCTGGAGTTCATCCTCGCCGCCCTGCAGGGCCGGCCGCAGCGCTTCTCCTGGAAGCACCTGCGCAAGAACGGCGTGCCGTTCGACGCGGAGGTGTCCCTCAACGCCCTCACGCTGCACGGGAAGGTGCACGTGCAGGCGATCGTCCGCGACATCACCGCCCGCCAGGCAGCCGAGCAGGCGCTGCGGGAGAGCGAGGAGCGCTTCCGGCTGCTCTCGGAGGCGGCATTCGAGGGCATCGGCATCTCCGAGGACGGGCGGATCGCCGACTGCAACGAGGACCTCGCGGCCATGCTCGGCTATCGCCGCGAGGAGATGATCGGGCGGCCGATCGGCGATTTCGTGGCTCCCGAGCACGCGGCGATGGTGGAGGAGCGGCACCGCTCGGAATCGACCGAGCGCTACGAGCACGTGGCACGGCGCAAGGACGGCTCCACGTTCCACGTGGAGGTCCAGGGCCGCAGCCTGCCGCACCAGGGGCGGAGGATCCGGGTCAGCGCCATCCGGGACATCTCCGAGCGCCGGCGCTCGGAGCTGATCCAGGGCGCGGTGTTCCGCATCTCGGAGGCGGCGCACACGGCGCTGAGCCTCAAGGAGCTGTTCGGCGCGATCCACCGGATCGTGGGCCAGCTGATGCCGGCGCGGAACTTCTACATCGCGCTGACCGATCCCGAGACGCACATCATCAGCTTCCCGTACTTCGTGGACGAGTTCGACGCGCCGCCCGAGCCCAAGCCGCCGGGCAAGGGCCTGACGGAGTACGTGTTGCGCACCGGCCGGCCGCTCCTGGCCACGCCCGCGGTGTCGCACGAGCTCGAGGCCCGCGGCGAGGTCGAGCTCATCGGCGCGCCGTCGCTCGACTGGCTCGGAGTGCCGCTGGCCGTCGGCGGCACGACGACCGGCGTGCTGGTCGTGCAGACCTACGCCGAGGGGGTGCGCTACACGGAGCGCGACCGCGACATCCTGCAGTTCGTGTCCGCCCAGATCGCGATGGCGGTCCAGCGCAAGCGGGCCGAGGAGGCGCTGCGCCGCTCCGAGGCGAGCTTGCGCGGCTTCGTGGACAACGCGGTGTTCGGGATCTCGCGCAGCAGCGCCGACGGCACCGTGCTCTCGGCCAACCGCACGCTGGCCCGGCTGCTGGGCTACGGCTCGCCCGAGGAGCTGATCGGGCTCAAGACGGCCACCGCGTTCTACCGGCGCCCGGAGGACCGCGAGGCGACCGTCCAGCGGATGCAGCGGGCCGACCGGTTCGAGAACATCGAGGTCGAGTGGAAGCGCAAGGACGGCTCGCCGCTCACGGCGCGCATGTCCGGGCGCGCGGTTCGGGACGCCGACAACGCGGTGCAGGAGTACGAGGTCATCGTCGAGGACATCACCGAGCACCGGGCCCTCGAGGCGCAGCTCCGGCAGGCGCAGAAGATGGAGGCGGTGGGCCAGCTGGCGGGCGGCGTGGCGCACGACTTCAACAATCTGCTCACCACCATCCTGGCCTCGAGCGAGCTGCTGGCATCCGGCCTGGCGCCTGGGACGGCGCATCGCGACGACGTGGAGGTGATCCACCAGGCCGCCGTGCGCGCCGCCGAGCTGACGCGCGACCTGCTGGCGTTCAGCCGCCAGCAGCCGCTCGAGCTCCAGGCCCTGCCGCTGGGCGGGCTGGTGGCGGACTTCGCGCGGCTGGCGCGGCGGATCGTGCCGGAGGACGTCGAGGTGGCCGTGCAGGTCGACACGCCCGGTGCCGTGGTGCGCGCCGACCCCGGGGCCGTCGAGCAGATCCTGATGAACCTCGTCACCAACTCGCGGGACGCGATGCCGGCCGGGGGCACGCTGCGGCTGGTGGTGGGCCACGGCGCCCTCGACGCGGACTACTGCCGTGCGCACGGCTGGGGCGCGCCCGGCGAGTACGTGGTGCTCTCGGTGGCGGACACCGGCGCCGGGATGGACGCGAAGACGCAGCAGCACATCTTCGAGCCGTTCTTCACGACCAAGCCCGTCGGCCAGGGCACCGGCCTGGGGATGGCGATGGTGTACGGCCTGGTCAAGCAGCACGGCGGCTTCATCAACGTGTACAGCGAGCCGGGGCTCGGCACGACGGTGCGGATCTACTTCCCCGTCGCCGCCGAGGCGGCGGACGCCGCGCGCGCGGCCCCCGCCGCGGAGATCCGGGAGGGCCGCGAGACCATCCTCCTGGTCGAGGACGACGCGACGCTCCGGCGCACCGCCAAGCGGGTGCTCGAGAAGTTCGGCTACACCGTCATCACGGCGACCGACGGGTTCGACGCCCTCAACCTCATCCAGGCCCGGCCGACGCCGGCGGACCTGATCATCAGCGACGTGGTGATGCCGCACACCAGCGGGCCGCAGCTGCTGAGCGCCCTGCGCGACGCGGGCGCGGCTCCCCGGATGCTGTTCACCAGCGGGTACGCGGCGCGGGACGTGCAGGAGCGGGCCACGCTCGACCGGAGCGTGCCGTTCCTTCCCAAGCCGTGGACCATCGCCGAGCTGCTGCGCAAGGTGCGCGAGGTGCTGGACGCGCCCCAGCCCGCGCCCCGGTAGCCGCGACCCGGGCCGGCTCCGTCCGCTGGCGCAATCCGCACGACCTCGATAGCATTACGCCGCTCAGCAACCGCCATCGGAAGGTCTCACCCGCCCCGTGGCGCGTCGTGCGCCCAGCACCGGAGGTGTGAAATGCGTCGGTCGTCGTGGTCCAAGCGCTGGACGTCGTTCGGAACCGTCGGGCTCGCGTGCGCCCTGGCACTCGGGGGCTGCGCCAAGAAGGAGGTGCCGCCGGTCGCGCAGGCCGGGCCCAACCACGTCATCGTGGCGGCGAGCGACTTCACCTTCAGCGCGCCCGACAGCGTCTCGGCGGGGCTCGAGATGATCCACCTAGTCAACAACGGCCCGTCCCTGCACCATCTCCAGGTCGTGGCGCTCGATTCCGGCAAGACCACCGCCGACCTGATGAACGCGATGAAGAACCCCGGCCCGCCGCCCGCGTGGATCCGGTTCGTCGGCGGTCCGAACGCGGTGGCGCCCGGTGGCGTCGACACGGCGATCGCCTATCTGACCCTCGCGGCGGGCAATTACGCGCTGATGTGCCTGATCCCGGACAGCGCGGGCATCCCGCACTTCGCCCACGGCATGGTGCGCGCCCTGACCGTCACGCCCAGCGCGGAGACGCCGGCCAGCGCGCCCACGGCCGACATGACGATCCACCTCAAGGACTACGGGTTCGACGTCACGGGCAATCTCACCCCCGGCGCGCACACGATCCGCGTCGTGAACGACGGGCCGCAGGCGCACGAGATGCTCATCGCGCAAATGGCGCCGCGGAAGAAGGCGGCGGATCTGGTGACCTGGGTGGAGACGGCGAAGATGCGCGGCATGCCGCCCGCCAAGCCGTACGGCGGCGCCACCGCCCTCGGGCCCGGCGCGTCGGAAGTCATCACGGTCCAGCTGGCCGCCGGCGACTACGGGCTGTTCTGCTTCCTCCCCGACGCCAAGGACGGGAAGGACCACGTGCTGCACGGAATGGCGAAGGACCTGAAGGTGAGCTGACGGCCTAGAACAGCGACCGCTGCACGACCGGCGTGAACGACCTGCGGTGATGCGGAGTCGGGCCACGCCGGTCGAGCGCGGCCCGGTGGTCGGGCGTGCCGTAGCCCGCGTTGTGCTCCCAGCCGAAGTCCGGATACCGCAGGCCCAGCCGCCGCATCACCCGGTCCCGCACCGTCTTGGCCACGATGCTGGCGCAGGCGACCGCGTAGCACCGGGCGTCGCCGTCCACCATCGCCTCGTGGGCGCGGCCCAGCTCCGGCATCGGCGTCCCGTCCACCACCACCAGCCCGACCGTGCACCGGAGCCGCGACAGCGCGCGGCGCATCGCGAGCGCCGTGGCGCCGCGCACGTTGAAGCGGTCCACTTCGCGGACGCTGGCGCCGCCCACGCCGTGGGCGAGGGTGGAAACGATCGCCGCCGCGAGATCCTCGCGGCGGCGCCGGGTCAGCAGCTTCGAGTCGTCGACGCCCTCGAGCCAGGGCGAGTCGGGCGTGATCACGACCGCAGCGGCGATCACCGGGCCCGCCCACGGGCCCCGGCCCACCTCGTCCACCCCCGCGACCGAGGGCAGCCCGCGTTCGAAGTACCTGCGCTCGACCGTGAAGTCGAGCACCGTCAGACCTTCTCGGTCTCCTTCACGCCCTCGCGCTGCTCGCGGATGCGCCCCGCCTTGCCGGCCAGGCGGCGGAGGTAGGAGAGCTTCGCGCGCCGCACCTTGCCCTTGCGGACCACCTCCACCGTCGCGATGCCCGGCGAGTGCAGCGGGAAGATGCGCTCCACCCCCACGCCCGCCGAGATCTTGCGGACCGTGAACGTCTCGCTCACGCCGCCGCCCCGGCGGCCGACGCACACGCCCTCGAACGCCTGGAGGCGCTCCTTGTCACCCTCGCGCACCCGGACCATCACCTTGATGGTGTCCCCCGCGCGGAAATCGGGAAGGTCGCTCCTGCGCCCTTCCAGTCGCACCGATGCCAGCCGTTCCATGGTCATTCTCCCATCCGTTCGAGGTAGCGCGCCCAGAGATCCGGGCGTCGCTCCCGCGTCAGTCGTTCGGCCTCGGCCTGGCGCCACATCGCGATCCGGCCGTGATCGCCGGACAGCAGCACGTCGGGCACCCCGTGGCCGCGATACTCCGCCGGCCGCGTGTACGACGGCGGCGCCAGCAGTCCCTCGTAGTGCGAGTCCCCGGACGCGGACTCGTGGTCGCCCAGGGCCCCCGGCAGCAGGCGCACCACCGCGTCGATCACGCACAGCGCCGCGGGCTCGCCGCCCGAGAGCACGTAGTCGCCGACCGACAGCTCCTCGGTCGCCAGGTGGTCGGCCACCCGCTGGTCCACGTCCTTGTAGTGCCCGCACAGCAGCGTGAGCCCGTCGCCGACCGCGTACCGCACCGCCTCGTCGTGCCCGAACGGCCTCCCGCGCGCCGACAGCAGCACCACGGGACCCGCCGGCCGGAGGTCCTCCACCGCCTCGAAAAACGGCTCCGGCCTGAGGACCATGCCGGCGCCGCCGCCGTACGGCGTGTCGTCGGCGGTCTGGTGGCGGTCGTGGGTGTAGTCGCGCAGCCGCACCACCCGGTACTCGACCAGGCCCTTCGCCGCCGCGCGTCCCAGGATGCTGACCCCGAGCGGCTCGGTGAAGAACTCGGGGAACAGCGTGACCACCGCCACGCGCAGCATCAGATCTCCAGCAGGCCCGCCGGCGGCGCGATCACCACGAGCTGCCCGGCCCGGTCGACCCGCTCGACAACGGCACGGGTGAAGGGGATCAGGTGATGCCGCTCGCTCCCGGCCACGTCGAGCAGCCAGCCCTGCGGAGCCTCGACGACCTCGGCCACCGTCCCCACCGCCGCCCCGTCGACCGTCGCGACCTTCAGCCCGACCAGCTCGTGCATGTAGAACTCGCCGTCGTCGAGCGGCCGGGCCTCCGCGACCGGAATCGCGAGGTGCCGCTCGCGCAGCTCGTCCAGGCCCTCGCGCACGTCGATGCCTGCGAAGTGCAGCAGCCAGGCGCGGTGGTAGTCCCGGCTCCGCTCGATCACCAGCTCGCGGCCGGTCTCCCGCCCGTCCCGGTCCAGCACCACCAGCCTCTTCCCGATGGCGAAGACGGTCTCCGGCTCGTCGGTCACGGGGTAGATCAGCGCGTCACCCTTCACCCCGTGCGGCTTCTTGAGGAGACCGACCACCAGATGGGTCGGCCCGCTCACCGGTGCTACGCCTTCGAGACCGGCGGCTCGGGCAGCGTCGCGGCGAAGCAGCCCGCCTTCTTCAGCAGCGAGGCCACCGTCTCCGACGGCTTGGCGCCCCGGCCCAGCCATGCCAGGACCTTCTCCTTGTCCAGCTCGATCTGTCCGCCCTTGCCGCGCGGGTAGTAGTGCCCGAGCAGCTCGACGAACCGGCCGTCGCGCGGCGACTCCTGGTCCGCCACCACGATCCGGAACGCCGGCTGGTGCTTCCGGCCCACCCTGCGCAACCGCATCCGTACCGCCATCTCAGTTCGCTCCTCGGCCGAGCTGCGGGAAACCCGCGGCTTTCACGCCCTTCATGCCCCTCATGAACTTCCCCATCTCCCTGAACTGCGTCAGCAGCCGGTTGATCTCCTGCACCGGCCGCCCCGATCCCCTCGCGATCCGCGCCCGGCGCGACCCGTTGAGGATGTCCGGGTTCTTCCGTTCCTCGGGCGTCATCGCCAGCACGATCGCCTCGACGTGCTTCATCCGCTTCGGGTCGGCGGCCTTGACCGCCTTCATCGCCTCGCGCCCGACGCCCGGCAGCATCCCGAGCAGCGATTCGATCGGGCCGAGCTTCTGCATCTCGCGCAACGCGTCGAGAAAGTCGGCGAGGTCCATCCCCTTCTTCGTCGTCACCTTGCGCGCGAGCCGCTCCGCCTTCTCCCGGTCGAGCGACTGCTCGGCCTTCTCCACCAGGGTCAGGACGTCGCCCATCGCCAGCATGCGGCCCGCGATCCGCTCGGGACGAAACGGCTCGATCGCGTCCAGCCCCTCGCCCGTCCCGATGTACTTGATCGGCGCACCGGTCGCCGCGTAGATCGACAGCGCCGCGCCGCCCCGCGCGTCCCCGTCCATCTTGGTCAGCACCACGCCGGTCAGTCCGATCGCCTCGTGGAACCCGCGCGCGATCCGCACGGCGTCCTGGCCGGTCATCCCGTCGGCCACCAGCAGCACCTCGTGCGGAGGCACGGCCGCCTTGAGACGCTCCAGCTCCGCCATCATCTCCGGGTCGATGGCGAGCCGGCCCGCGGTGTCCACCAGCACGGTGCGCGCGCGGGCGTGGCGCGCAGCCTCCACGCCGCGCTTGACCAGCCCAACCACGTCGGCCTGCCCCGGCTCGGCGTGCACCGCCACCTTCACCCGGGCCGCCAGCTCCACCAGCTGCTCGATCGCCGCCGGCCGGTACACGTCCGCCGCCACGAGAAACGGCGCCTTCTGCTCCACCACCAGGCGCCTGGCCAGCTTCGCCGCCGTGGTCGTCTTGCCCGAGCCCTGGAGCCCGACCAGGTAAACCACCGTCGGGGGCACGCTCGCGAACCGGATCGCCGCCGCCTGCTCCCCGAGCAGCCGCACCAGCTCCTCGTGGACGATCTTCACGAGCTGCTGCCCAGGCGCCACCGTCTTGAGGGCCGGCGCCCCCACCGCCCGCGCCTGGACCCGCTCGCTGAACTGCCGGGCCGCGTCGAAGCCGACATCGGCCTCGAGCAGCGCGCGGCGGACGGTCTCGAGCCCGTCCCTGACAGCCTCTTCCGTGAGAACGCCGCGCCCGCGAAGCTGGCCGAGCACGGCGGAGAGCTTCTCGCTAAGCTGCTCAAACATGAGCCTTTAAAGCTATCCGCGGGCCCAGTCCCGGGCAACCGGCCGGGCTGGGCGCCGTACGCGGCGACCGGGGACCGGCGCCTGGGGTCAGACGGTGTGGGCGCGGAACGTTACACTCTCGAAGGCCGCGCGGAGCGACGCACCATGAGACTCGTCGTTGCGATTGCCCTCGTCCTCGCCGCCAGCGGCTGTCGCTGGCTGACGGAGCCGAGCCACGTCGCCCAGGTCAAGAGCCCGGTCGACGTGACGCTCAAGATCGGCGACCAAGTGCTGGTGGACGGCGTCCTGCGCGTGAAGTTCGTCGCCGTACCGTCGGACAGCCGCTGCCCGGCGACGGCCGAGTGCTTCGTCGCGGGCGACGCGCTCGTCGTCCTCGAGGCGCTCGCCGGCCTGGCACCGTGCCCGGACACACTCCATACGTCCCAGACCAACCTCGCCATCTGCGGCAACTACCTCATCGGGCTGCTGGAGCTGGCGCCCTATCCGCAGACGTTCCAGCCGATTCCGCCGGGCGACTACGCGGCCAAGATCCGCTTCCTCACCGGCGACCCGCCCTAGCGCGCCGCCGGCGGCGGCCCCGCGGGGCGCGGCGCCGACGCGGTGACGCGGCGCAGGGCCGGGACGCTCCAGCCGTTCCACCCCGCCGGTGCGTCGGTCAGCAGCACCACGGCCGCACCACGGAGCGCCCCCCGCTCCACCTTCCAGCGGCGTCGAGTGGCGCCCGACCCGTACTCGGCACCAGTCGCCCCGGGCCCGAGCGCCCGCCCCGGCGCGCCGGTGCGCGACCCCCACCCGCTCACCAGCGCGCGCCCGAACTCGTCCGCGTCGCCGGGCGTCGTCCACGCGCTCGCCCACACCACCACCGTGCCGTCCGCGTTCGCCAGCACCTCGAACCGGTCGCCGTCCCACCCGGCCGCGGCCGCCACCGCGACCGCGGTGTCCACGCCCCAGGTCTCGAGCGCTATCCGGGTCTCGAACTCGCCGAAGTCGTCGTCGTAGACCAGGGTGTCGCGCGCGGCTGCCCTGAGGAAGCCGACGCGGAAGGGCACCTGGTGGGACGCGTAGACGTGCGGGTGGAGCACCTGGGCGGTGGAGACGGGCATCCGGTCGCCGTACGGCTCCTCGTCCGGCCGCACCCGCCGCGCGTTGAAGTCGCGCATGAACTGCGCGCCGGCGAGGTAGGGGAACAGCAGGCCCTCGCGGACGATGGCCGGCGCCGTGGCGAAGACGGGCATCGACGCCTGCTGCTGCCGGATCAGCTCCCGCACCCGGTCCCAGCTGCCCAGCGCCTCGTCCAGGTCGACGCCCGGCGCGAGCGCCTCGATGGAGGCGAGGGTGGCCTGGCCCTCGGCCACGGCCTGGCCCGCCATCTGGCGATCGTTCTGGCGCCGCAGCTTCAGGATGGCGTTGAGCGAGGTGTACTCGTCCTGCAGCGCATGGACCAGCT
Source organism: Gemmatimonadales bacterium (assembly GCA_035502185.1). Lineage (NCBI taxonomy): Bacteria > Pseudomonadati > Gemmatimonadota > Gemmatimonadia > Gemmatimonadales > Gemmatimonadales bacterium. Next base: position 19,344 of record DATJUT010000072.1, on the reverse strand, counting down.
CGTGCGCCAGGATCAGCCTCAGCACCGTCGGATCCGCCCCGCGCACGACGAACAGGGCGCTCGAGTCGGGGTCGTAGTAGCCCGCCACCTGCTCGGCGTAGAGATCGAGCATCAGGCGGCGCAGGTCCACGCTGTCGGGAACGAGCCCGAAGGCGCGGTAGGTCCGCTGCACGCCCGCGAGCTCCTTGGGGGGCATCGCCTCGGCCATCTCGCGGTTCAGGTAGCCGCGCACCTGCTCGCGCGAGCGCACCTCGATGGCGGGCGGCCGCCGGAACTTCAGCCCCACGGCGCGCTCGACGTCGGGGATCACCTCCTGCGCGATCTGTTGCGCCGAGCGCTCGTCCTGCGCACGGGCGGCGTGCACGGCGCCCGCGAGCGAGGCGAGCACGACCGTCAGCCGCGCCGCGCAGCGACGGCTCATCCCGTCCACTCGATCCGCTTGCCGACCGCCACGCCGACCGCGCGCGCCACGTCCGATCCGCGGACCACGACGCCGAGCCGCTCGAGGCCGCGCCTGAGCTCGCCGTCCAGCCGCTCGCGCCGCTCGAGCAGGGTCTCGCGCCGCGCCGGCTCCCGGTCCCGCGGACCCGGCGCCTCGCGCTCCGGCGCCGGCTCCGCGGCCGGCGATGCCGAGCCCCCGAAGACCCGCTCGATCTCGGCACCGAGCCGCTCCATCGCCGCACCGATCTCCCGGGTGAACGTCTCCAGGGCGTCCTCCTCGCCGGCGGCGCCGTCGCCCGCCGGCGCGGCGCGCCCGCCTGCCCCGCCCCCGCCGCCCGGGCCGCCGTCCACCGACTCGCCGCGCGCGAGGCGGCGGCGAATCGCGGCGTCCACCCGCCGGCGCTCGCGCACGATGCGCTCGAGCTCCGGAGGCAGCGTGGCGGTGGCCTGCGCGTGGGCGCACGCCTCGTCGAGCACGTCGATCGCCTTGTCCGGCTGCAGCCGGTCGGTCACGAACTTCCCGGTCAGCACCAGCGCCGCCGCGAGCGCGTCCTCCTCGATCGCCACCGCGTGATGGTGCTCGAGCCGCGGCCGCCGGGCCCGGAGGATCTCCATCGTCTGCTCGGCGGTGAGCTCGCGCACCAGGACCGGCTGGAAGCGGCGCTCGAGCGCCGGATCGCCCTTGACCCAGCGGTCGTACTCCGCCGCCGTGGTGGCCCCGATCACCCGGATGTCGGCCCGCACCAGCGCGGGCTTGAGCATGTTCGCGGCGTCCATCGCCGCGCCCATCGCCGTGCCCTGCCCGATGAGGTTGTGCAGCTCGTCCACGAACAGGATGACGTCGGGATCCTCCGAGACCGCCTTCACCAGCCGGCGCAGCCGCTCCTCGTACTGGCCGCGGTACACCGTACCGGCCAGCAGCGCCACGTGGTCGAGGGCCACGATGCGCACACCGCGCAGCGCCGCCGGCACCGCACGCGCGACCACGCGCTGGGCCAGGCCTTCGACGATGGCGGTCTTCCCCACGCCGGCGTCGCCGACCAGGGCCGGGTTGTGCTTGGTCTGCCGCAGCAGGATGTCAACGACGCGGCTGATCTCCTCGTCGCGGCAGCGGACCGGCTCCAGGTCGCCGCGCCCCGCCGCCGCCGTGAGGTCGTAGCCGAGCCGCTCCAGCACCTCCTCGCCGGAGCCCTCGGTCAGCCCGAAGATGCCTTCCGCCATGCGACGCCCCCCGTCCCCGCGGCTACCGCGCGACCGCCCACCACCTACAACCTACCACCCGCCTCGCGGCCCGGTTTCAGGGCACGCTCGCGGTGATCAGCGACGCGTACCACGCGATCAGCCAGTCGCCGGCCACCATCGCCGCCACGGCCCCGATGGCCAGAAAGACGCCGAACGGCACGGGGCTGCGCCGCTTGAGGAGCAGCAGTGGGAGGAACACCATCACGCCCGCGAGGGAGCCCATGAACGCGGTGAGCAGCACCCCGCGCCAGCCCACGAAGCTGCCGATCATCGCCATCATCTTGAGGTCGCCGAGGCCCAGGGTCGTGGGCTTCTCGCCCTCCTCCAGCACCTGGTCCAGCTCCTCGCCGCGGATCAGGCCCCGGGCGAGCGCCCAGTCTCCGGTCGCCTTCACGGCCCCGAGCAGCGCGAAGCCGGCCGCCGCGCCGAGCCCGGCGCCGATCAGGCCGAGGCCCCCGGGCGTGAGGGACAGCGCGAGCCCCGCGACCAGGCCGCCCAGCGAGAACTCGTCGGGGATCGTGAAGTGGCGGGCGTCGGTGAGCGCGATGCCGAGCGCGAGGGTGGCGAGCAGCGCGGCCCGCAGCGCCGCGAAGCCGAGACCGAACCACAGCACCGCGCCCGCCCAGATCAACCCCACGGCCAGCTCGACCAGCGGGTACTCCACGCTGATCCGCGCCCGGCAGTGCCGGCACCGGCCCAGCAGCGCGAGGTAGGAGAGCACCGGCACGTTGTCGTACCACGCGATCGGCTTCCCGCAGGCGGGGCAGCGCGACCGCGGCGCGACGACCGACTCGTTCCGCGGCAGTCGGTACACGCAGACGTTGAGGAAGCTCCCCAGCATCGCGCCGAAGATCGCGACGAACGCGAGCACGACGGGCTCAGGCACGGGCACGGGACACCTCGAACAGAAGGATGCCGGCGGCGACCGCCGCGTTGAGCGACTCCGCGCCCGGGCGCATCGGCACCGCCACGGCCCGGTGCCCGCGCTCCCGCCAGCCGGGCCGCACGCCCTGGCCCTCGTTGCCGATCACCAGCGCGAGATCGGGCGCCGCGCGGTCGAGCGCGCTCAGCGGCTCGCCGCTCGCCGCGGCGATCCAGGTGGTGACGCCCTCGCGCGCCGCGTAGTCGCACCACTCCTCGAAGGTCGCCGCGGCCACCTGGTGGCGGAACACGGCGCCCATCGAGCCGCGCACGACCTTCGCGCCCCGCACGTCCGCGGTGCCGTCCAGCGCCACCGTGAGCCACGCGCCCAGTGCGTCCGCGGTGCGGATCATCGTCCCCACGTTGCCCGGATCCTGCACGCCGTCGATCACCAGCGTGCGCCGCGGGGCGGCGTCCGGCCGCCGGACCTGCCCGAGCCCGAGCGGCTGCCACTCCACCACGGCCAGCACGCCGCTCGGCGTCTCGGTGTCGGCCAGCCGGTCGAAGTCACGCCGCGGCGCCACCTCGGTGCGGATGCCCCTCCGCCCCGTCTCCTCGAGCAGCCCGGCCGCCTGCTCCCGGGCGTCGTCGGCCACCAGCACCGCCGTGACCTTCGCGCCGCCGCGGACCGCGTCCTCCACCAGCCGGCGCCCCTCGGCCACCACCAGGCCGCGGCGCTCGCGCGCGTGGCGGCGTTGGAGATCGCGCAGCAGCGTGTGCAGATTACCCGCCATGCGGATCGCCCTCACGATCGCCGGCTCCGACTCCGGCGGCGGCGCCGGAATCCAGGCCGATCTCAAGACCTTCCATCAGTTCGGCGTCTTCGGCACCACCGTCGTCACCGCGGTGACGGCGCAGAATACCGTGGGCGTGCACGGCTGGGAGCCGCTCGGCGTCCCGCTGGTCATCCGGCAGCTCGAGGCCGTGGCCGACGACCTCCCGCCCGACGCCGTGAAGAGCGGCATGCTCGGCACCGCCGAGCTGGTGGACGCCGTCGCCGACGCCCTGGCTCGCCTCCGGCTCCCCAACTACGTGCTCGACCCGGTGATGGTGGCCACCTCCGGCGACCGCCTCCTCGTGCCCGAGGCCGAGCAGCGCGTGGCGGAGCGCCTGGTCCCGCTCGCGGCGCTGGTCACGCCCAACCTCGACGAGGCCCGCATCCTGGCGCAGCACGAGGTGCGCACGGTCGCGGAGATGGAACGCGCCGGCCGCGCCCTGCTCAAGATGGGGGCCGGAGCGGCGCTGGTGAAGGGCGGCCACCTCGAGGCGGCGGATGTGGTGGACGTGCTCGTGACCCGAGACGGCGTGAGCCGGTTCGCGCGCCCCAAGCTCGTGACCCGGTCCACCCATGGCACCGGGTGCACGCTCTCGGCCGCCGTGGCCGCGGGCCTCGCCCACGGGCGCTCCCTGGAGCGCGCCGTCGCCGACGCGCTGGACTTCGTGCATCGGGCCATGGTGGCGGCCCCGGGCCTGGGTCGGGGCCACGGACCGCTGAATCATTTCGTTGAGGCAAGAAACGGGAGAGGTGAGGCGTGAGAAGTGAGAAGGCATAGCAAGAGGAGAGAGGCCGGTCTCACTTTCGCCTCTGACTTCTCACTTTCACCTCTCACTTCTCACCTCTCACCCTTCACAGCTTTCGAACAATCCCCCTGACCAGCCGCGCCAAATCCCCCTTCACCCGCTCGGCGGTCTCCAGCACTTCCGCGTGCGAGAGCGTCGGCGCGCCGAGCCCGGCGGCGAGATTGGTCACGGTGGAGATGCCGAGACAGCGCAGGCCCCGCGCGCGCGCCACGATGATCTCCGGCACCGTGCTCATGCCCACCGCGTCCGCGCCCACCCGCTTGAGCATCTCGATCTCCGCCTTGGTTTCGTACGACGGGCCGAGCGTGGCCGCGTAGGTGCCCTCGTCGAGCGCGATCCGCTCCTCGGCCGCGACGGCGCGGGCGAGGGCGCGCAGCTCGCGGTCGTAGGGGTCGCTCATGTCCGGGAAGCGCTCCTCGCCCTCCACCACCGGCCCGGCCAGCGGCTGCCGACCGGTGAAGTTGAGGTGGTCGGCGATCAGCATCAGGGCGCCCGGCCGAAGGGTGCGGCGGATGCCGCCGGCGGCGTTGGTGACGACGAGCGTGCGGACCCCCAGCTCGGCGAACACCCGGACGGGCAGCCCCACCACGGCGGAGTCGTGACCCTCGTACATGTGGAAGCGCCCGCTCTGCGCCAGCACCTGCTTGTCCTCGAGCGTTCCGGCGATCAGCTCGCCCGCGTGCCCCTGGACGGTGGGCGCGGGGAAGCCGGGGATCCGCGCGTAGGGCACGCGCACCGCGTCCCGGATGTCCTCGCCGAGAAAGCCGAGGCCCGACCCCAGGACCAGCGCCACCGTCGGCCGCCGCGGCGCGATGGCCCGGCGCACGGCCTCCGTCGCCTCCCGGACCGCCCCCGCCCCCGCCCCTCCCGTCATCGCGCCACGCCCGGGCGCGGTCACTTCGCGGCCTTCAACGCGCCCGTGCCGTTGCGCAGCTGCGCCAGCTCCTTCTTCGCGTCCTCGACCATGCCCATGCGCTCCTGGTAGGGCAGGAAGGCGCTGGCGAAGCCGTCGAGAATCATCCGCTCGATCTCCGCGCGGTTGAAGCCGAGGCGGGTGTGCGCGAGGTAGTACTCGTCGGTGACGGTGGTGGCGCTCATCAGCCGATTGTCGGTGTTGAGCGACACGACGATGCCGAGGTCGAAGTAGCGGCGCACCGGGTGCTGCTCGATCGACGGCACCGCGTGCGTCTGGACGTTGCAGGTGACGCACACCTCGAGCGGGACGCGCCGGTCGTTGACGTAGCGCTCGAGGTCCGGGTCCTCGAACAGCCGGGTGCCGTGGCCGATCCGGTCGGCATGGCAGTAGTGCAGTGCCTGGGCGATGGACTCCGGGCCGTACGCCTCGCCGGCGTGGATGGTGGCGTTCACGTTGGCGTTGACCACGGTGTAGAACGCCTCGCGGTGCTTCTTGGCGGGATAGTTGTACTCGGCCCCGGCCAGATCGAACGCCACGACGCCCTTCCCCTTGAAGGCGACGGTGAGGTTCGCGAGGTCCATGGAGGTCGCGGGGCTCATGTTCCGGATCCCGCAGATGATGAGGCCGGTCCGCACCCCGAAGTCCCGCTCGGCGCGCCGCATCCCGCGGAGCGGCGCCTCCACCGCCTCGGTGAGCGGCATGCCCTTCTTGGTGCAGAGAATCGGCGAGTAGCGGATCTCCATGTAGCGCACGCCGTCGGCGGCGCCGTCCTCGACCAGCTCGTAGGTGACGCGCTCCAGCGCCTCGGGAACCTGGAGCACCGAGAGCGTCACCTCGAAGCGCGTGAGGTAGTCCATCAGGTTCCGCGCGTCCGACACCTGCAGGTAGCGCGTCAGCTCCGCGAGGTCGGTCGCGGGCAGCTTGACCTTCTGCTCCCGCGCCAGGTCGGCCAGCGTCGCCGGCCGCACCGAGCCGTCGAGATGGACGTGCAGCTCCGGCTTGGGCATCCGGCGGATCAGCTCCCGCGTGAGGCGCTCCTCGCCCGCGCCGGGCCGGCGGCGCGTCATCGCCCGGCCTCCTGGACGCGGACGTCCTCGGGGGGCTGCACGGGCTGCGGGAGCTTCCGCAGCCACTCCGACAGCGCGTCGAGATCCACCGTGCCGCTGTTCTCCGCCGCCGCGCCGCGCAGCATCGCGTAGCCGCTGCCGCCGGCCGCCACGAAGTCGGGCACCGACACCGTGTACCAGGCGCTGTCGGCCAGCGGGCGCCCGCCGGCCAGCGCAACGGCGATCACCCGCTGGCCCTCGGGCGCCGCCGAGTTGACCCGCACCGTCACGCCCGAGACGTGGGCGCGCGCTTCCCCCGTGCCGACCGCGTGCTCGAGCGTCCGCCGCAGCACCGCGCCCGTGACCCGCAGCTTCACCAGGAAGTTCTGGAACGGCTCGACCTCGAACAGCGCGCCCCAGGTGACGGGGCCGGCGGCGAGGTCGGCGCGGATCCCGCCGTTGTTGACCAGCGCCACGTCGGCGCCGGTGGCCGCCCGGTCGGCGTCGGCGATCAGGTTGCCGAGAGGATACTGGTCGCCGCTCCTGACCAGCGGTCCGGCGAGGGTCGCGACCACGCGCGAGGTGAGCGGCGCGACGCGCCGCGCCTCGGTGGCGACCAGGCGAGCGACCGCGGTATCCGCCGTCTCGCGGTCGGCCCACACGGTCTCGACCCGCATCCGGACCACCCGCACGCCGGCGCTGTCCACGAAGTCCACGATCCCGAGCGCGATGCCGTTGGAGCGCGCCTGCACGATGGGGATGCCGTTGACGGTGGTCTCGACCAGCGTGTGCGTGTGGCCGCTGACGATCAGGTCCGGGCGGTTGTGGAGGGCGGCGGCGAGATCCACGACCTCCCCCGCGCAACCCCCGTCGGGGGTGCAGAACGCGCCCGCGTGCGCCACCACGATCACCCAGTCCGGGCGCTCGGCGCGCGCGGCGGCGATCGCCGCGTCCAGCCTCGCGGGCCCGCTGTCGAACGAGAGGGCGGCCACGTTGGAAGGCCGGGTGGTCGAGGGCGTGCTCTCGGTGCTGTACCCCACGACCGCAATGCGTCGGCCGCCGGCGATGACCATCCGCCACGGCGCGGTCCACGGCGGCGTCGCGCCGCCGGCACGGTCGCGGACGTTGGCGGACAGCCACGCGAAGCGGGCCTGCCGGACCCGCACGGCGAGCGTGTCCACGCCCCAGTCGAACTCGTGGTTCCCGACCGCCGCGGCCGCGTAACCCATCAGGTTGAACGCGTCCACGGTGGCGCGGCCCCAGGTCAGGTTGGACACCGGCGAGCCCTGCATCACGTCCCCGCCGTCGAGACGGATCGTGACGCAGCTGCACGCGCGGGCGAGGCGGTCCATCATGCCCGCCACCGCGGCGGCGCCGCCGACGGGCCGATGGTTGCTCCACGCCTGGACCCCGGCCTCGAGCGAGCCGTGGAAGTCGTTGGTGGCGAGAACGCGCAGCAGGATCGAGTCGGCCGATGGGCGCGCCTGCGCCACCAGGAGGACGGCGCCGGCGACCGCGGGCAGGAGCAACATCCGCGAAATCTATTGCGGTTCGAGAGCGGGGCAATGGCGCCGCCCGGCTCCCGGCGGCGCGGCCGCCGGTGCCGTTGCCGGACTCCGGCCGCAGCGCGATAATCCGCGCCATGGCGACGGCACCCAGCGTGCACGGCAAGCCGAACGGCGCGGCCACCGAGGCGCACGTCCTCGTGGTGGACGACGAGCGGGACATCACCGCGCTCGTGGCGTATCATCTCGCCCGGGCGGGCTACCGCGTGACCACCGCGGGCAGCGGCGTCGCCGCCCTCGAGGCCATCGCGACGGAGGCGCCGGACCTGGTGGTGCTCGACCTCATGCTCCCGGGCCGCAGCGGCTACGAGGTGCTCGACGAGCTGCGCCGCCACGAGGACACCCGCGACGTCGGCGTCATCGTGCTCACGGCGCGGCGTGACGAGTCCGACCGCATCAAGGGCCTGGCCGGCGGGGCCGACGACTACCTCACCAAGCCGTTCAGTCCCGAGGAGCTGGTGCTGCGGGTCGGCGCCGTGCTGCGCCGGCTCCGCGCGCCGGCGGCGGCCACCGGCCCCGTGCTGCGCGCCGGACCGATCGCCATCGACCGAGGGGCCCACACGGTGACGGTGGACGGCGATCCGGTCGAGCTCACCCCCCTGGAGTACCGCCTGCTGCTCCTGCTGGCCGAGCGGCGGGGACGGGTGCAGACGCGGCCACAGCTGCTCGAGACCGTGTGGGAGTCGCAGCCCGACATCCAGACCCGCACCGTCGACATGCACGTCCAGCGCCTCCGGGCCAAGCTCGGCACCGCCGGCGACCGGATCGAGACCGTCCGCGGATTCGGGTACCGGTTCCGCGCCGGCGACGCCTCCTCGCGGCGATGAGGCTGCCGGCCAAGCTGTTCGCGTCCTACGTCGTGCTGGTGGCGGCCAGCACCGCCACGCTGATCGTCGCGTCCGACCGCTCGCTGCGCTCGCGGCTGCTCAAGGAGGCCACGGTCGAGGTCACCCGCGAGACGATCCTGCTCGCCCGCGCGGTGGGCGGGACGCGCGGACCCGCGCTCGACTCCCTGGTGCGCGGGCTCGGACGGGCCACGGGGCGGCGGCTCACGGTGATCGACCGCTCCGGCGGAGTCCTTGCCGACACCGACTTCCCGCTCGACCAGCTGCCGACGCTCGAGAACCACGCCACCCGGCCCGAGTTCCGCGAGGCGCTCGCCGGCCGCACCGGCACCGACGTCCGGCGCAGCGTGTCGACCGGCCGCTGGGAGCTGAAGGTGGCCATGCCGGTGCCCGGCGGCGCCGTTCGCGTCTCCACGCCGCTGCCGCAGGTGGACGCGGTGGTGCAGGACGCGCAGAACGCCGTCCTGCTGGGCGGCCTGTTCGCGCTCGCCGTCGGCGTGCTGCTGGCGCTCGGCTTCGCGCGCTCCGTGGCGCGCCCGCTGCTCCGCCTGCGCGACGCCGCGCAGGCCATCGCGCGCGGCGACCGGCCCGCCGTCGACACCCGCGGCCGCGACGAGGTCGGCGACCTCGCCCGCGCGCTTCGCTCGATCGACGAGAACCTGTCGGGCCGGATGGCGGACCTGGAGCGGGAGCGGTCGGAGACGGCCGCGCTGGTGGCCTCGATGGTGGAGGGCGTCATCGCGGTCAACGCCGCGGGCGCCGTCACCACGCTCAACCCGGCGTCGCGCCGTCTGCTCAGGCTCGGGCCCGGCGCCGCACTTCCCTCGGCGCTCGAGCTGTTCCGCCAGCGGCCGGCGCACGAGGCGGTCGAGCGTGCCCTGCGCGGCACCGAGACCGGGGGACTCGAGATCGAGCTGGACGAGCGCACCGCCCTGCTCTCGGCGCACCCGCTTCCGGGCGGCGGCGCGGTGCTGGTCCTGCACGACGTCACCGGGCAGAAGCACCTCGAGACCGTGCGCCGCGACTTCGTCGCGAACGTGTCCCACGAGCTGAAGACGCCGCTCACGGTGATCCGCGGCTATGCCGAGACCCTGACCGGCGAGGACGTCCCGGCCGAGGTGCGCCGCGACTTCCTCGAGAAGGTGCTCGCCAACGCCCGGCGCATGCAGCAGCTGGTGGACGACCTGCTCGACCTGTCGCGCATCGAGTCGGGCGCGTGGTCGCCGCGGCCGGAGCGCCTGCCGCTCGCGCCGCTCGTCCAGGAGGTGTGGAGCACGCTGAAGCCCCGCGCCGACGCCGCGCGACTCACCCTCACCACCAGGATCGGCGACGCGACGGTGTTCGCCGACCCGCAGGCGGCTCGGCAGGTCGTCCTCAACGTCCTCGACAACAGCGTGCGCTACACGCCCGCGGGCGGACACGTCAGCGTCGCGGCCGCGGCCGAGCCCGGTGCGCTGCGGCTCGAGATCAGCGACACCGGCGTCGGCATCCCCGGCGAGCACCTGCCCCGCATCTTCGAGCGCTTCTATCGCGTGGACCCGGCCCGCTCGCGCGAGCTGGGCGGTACGGGCCTCGGCCTGGCCATCGTCAAGCACCTCGTGGAAGCCCACGGCGGCCGGGTCGAAGCCACCAGCTCCCTCGGTGCCGGCACCACCATCCGCATCCACTTCCCCGAGCCGCGACCGGCCTGAACCGGCCCTAACCGTTACGGATGCGTGACTTAGGCGTCGCCGCGACTTGACGCGGCACCGCCACCATGCACCCGTGCGCATAGCATTCGTCACCGACACCTACACGCCGCAGGTCAACGGCGTCACCACGATCGTCCGCCGCGTCGTGGAGGCGCTCGGCCGCGCCGGCCAGCACGTCGCGGTGGTCGCGCCGGCGTATCCGGGGTCCGTGGCGGCGGCGACGGACACGGAGCTGCGGGCCCCCTCGGTGGGATTCCCGCCCTACCCGGCCGTGCGCCTCTCGCTCCCCCAGCCGCGGCGGATCGCTCGGTTCCTGGACGCCTTCCGGCCCGACCTGGTGCACGTGATGACCGAAGGGCCGCTGGGCCTCGTCGGGCGGCGCTACGCGCTGCGCCGCGGGATTCCCCTGGCGACCTCCTTTCACACCGACTTCCCGCAACACAGCCGTTACTACGGGCTGGGGGCCTTCGAGGACCTGATCTGGCGGTGGCTGGTCTGGTTCCACCGCCCGGCCCGGTTCGTCCACACGCCGGGCGAGGCGGTGCGCGCCGAGCTGGCCCGCCGCGGTGTGGCGCGCGTCCGGGTGTGGGGACGCGGCGCCGACACCGAGACCTTCGACCACCGCCGGCGCAACCCCGGCCTGCGCCAGCGGCTCGGGGTCCCGTACGGCGCCGCGCTGGTGCTGCACGTCGGCCGGCTGGCCGCGGAAAAGAACCTCGAGGTCCTGATTGCCGCCTGGACGCTCGCGCACGAGCAGCTGGGGAGCGCGGCCGCTTTCGTGTTCGCGGGCGACGGGCCGATGGCGCACCGGTGCGCCGCCGCCATGCCCTGGGCGACCCACCTCGGGTTCCTCGACATCCCGGTGCTCGCGACGCTGTACGCCAGCGCCGACCTGTGCGTTCTGCCCTCCCGTACCGAGACCTGCGGCCTGGTGGCGCCCGAGGCGATGGCCTCGGGGCTCCCGGTCGTGGCCGCGGACGCCGGCGGCTTCCGGGAGAGCGTGGTGGACGGCGTCACGGGCTTCCTCGTCCCGCCCGACGACGTGCGCGGGTTCGCCGCGGCCATCTCCCGCCTGGTGCTCGACGCCGAGCTGCGCCGCCGCATGTCGGACGAGGCGCGACTCGCGGCCGTGACCTGCAACGCCGACGACGAGAACGAACGACTCCTCGACGAATACGCCGTCGCGATCGGACGCAAGCCACTGGAGGATCCTCAATGGCGCGCTGCGTGATCCTGCTGATCGACGGGCTGCGGCCCGACGCCGTCGTCCCGGACCTGGCGCCCTCGCTGTACGCCCTGGGCCAGGACTACACCCGGGCGGAGGCGGCCGTCACGGTGCGCCCGAGCACCACGGTCGCGGCCCTGCTCTCGCTCACCACGGGCGTCGGCCCCGACACCCACAAGCTGGTCGAGCCGGGCCTGGCGACCCTGCGCAGGCTCGGGAGCCTCAGGCCCGTGCCGCGGGAGCTCGCGGCGCGGCAGCTGCCCACCGTCGCGGTCGCGGGCGAGGTCGCGTCCGTCGAGGTGCCGGTGGCACGGGTGCTCGTTTCGGCCGCCGGCGTCTCCCGCCTCGTCGCGACGGCGGGGCCGGCGCGGCGGGTGGCGGCCGCGGCCCTGGGCCGGCTCCGGTTCGTGCCGGACGGCCTGGTGATCGTCTACGTGAACGACTGCGATCGGGCCGGCCACACCGCCGGGTGGATGTCGGCGCCGTACCTCGACGCGGTGCGGGAGGCCGACGCGGCGGTCGCACGGCTGCGCGCCTGCACGGCCGACTCCCTGCTCGTGGTGCTGGCGGACCACGGCGGCGGCGGCGTCCACGCCACCGACCACGACACGCCCCATCCCGTCAACGACCGGATCCCGCTCGTGCTGGCCGGTCCGCGCATCCGCCGCAGGCACGTCCTCCGGAGCCCGACGTCGATCCTCGACGTCCCACCCACGCTGCTGTGGTGGTTGGGGCTCGAGGTCCCGGCCGCGTACGAGGGCCGCGTGCTGCGCGAAGCCTTCGTCGCCGCCGACGAGCTGGAGGCGGTCGCCTGATGCGCTGGGTGACCCATCTCGGCGACGCGGCCACCACCATCGGCATCGCCCTGGTGCTGATGCTGGCCGGCGGCCACCTGGCCGAGCTGGGCCGCGCCGCGCTGCTGGCCAACGCGCTGTCGCACGTGGCCGTGCAGGTCCTCAAGCGCACGGTGGTGCGCGCCCGGCCGTGCGACGCGGACGGCGTCCCGTTGGCCCTGGTCTGGGTGCCCGACCCGTTTTCGTTCCCGTCGGGGCACAGCGCCGCCTCCATGGCGGTGGCCGGGACCGTCGCGAGCACCTACCCCGCCCTGGCTCCCGCCGCCCTGGCCCTCGCCGCCCTGGTCGGCGTCTCGCGCGTCAAGCTGAAAGTGCACCACCCCGGCGATGTGGTTGCGGGCGCGGCACTTGGGCTGGGCGGTGCGCTCGCCGCGCGGCTCCTTCTCGCCTAGTCGATTCGGGGCTTCAGACCCGCCGTTACGCGTCTGTTACGTCCTCTGCGCGTCGCCGTGACGCGGGGGGGCTTTCTTCGCCGGCGATGGTTTCCGGACGACCCCCAAGCACCAACCGTTCACCTTCGCAGAGGACCGTGCACATGGCACTCTTGTCTCGTCGAACGCTCGCGGCGCTGGGGTTCGTGGCCGCGGGAGCGGCGGCTCCGCTCGCCGCGCAGAACCCGACCCCGCCCTCGGTCTCCGTCGGCGGCGTGATCTACGCCCAGTGGGGGGCGCAGCTCGACTCCCTGAGCCCGGCCAACAACTTCGACATCACCCGCGCGTACGTGAACGCGATCGGCAAGTTCAACGGCGGCATCATGACCCGCGTCACGCTCGACGTCTACCACGACGCCGACGCCACGGCCGGCGGCGCGCTGCTGTACCGGCTGAAGTACGCCTACGCCGGGTGGACGCCGAGCGGGAGCCCGTTCACGTTCCGCTTCGGCCTCACGCAGACGCCGTTCATCGACTGGGAAGAGGCGCTGTGGGACTACCGCATGCAGGGCCCGGTGCCGGTGGACCGCAACAGCTACATGTCGTCGTCCGACTTCGGCCTGGCGGTGGACGGCAGCTTCAACAGCGAGCAGTTCAACTTCCAGGCAATGGCGATGAACGGGGAGAACTACAACAAGACCCCGGGCGACCAGCACAAGGACTTCGCGGCGCGCGCGTCGTTCCGGCTGCTGCCCTCCGACGAGGGGAGCCGCGTCGGCGGCCTGCGGATCACCGGGTACGCGCAGGTCGGCACGCCCACCAGCGGCGGCACGCGCAACCGGTTCATCGGCCTGGTCTCGTACCGCTCCAAGTCGCTGCTGCTGGCGGGTGAGTTCGCCGCCACGAAGGACACGGTCACCAACCCCGCCAAGATCAGCACCACCGGCAGCATTCTCAGCGCCTACGGCTGGTATCGTCTGCCCGCGACGCCGGTCGCCGTGGTCGCGCGCGTGGACATTGCCGATCCGAACACCTGCTCGCCGGCGACGCCGCCGGTGGCCAGCTGCCCGGCCGGCGCGGCGTTCGACAAGCGGACGACGATCATCGGCGGCCTGTCCTACCAGCTGAGCCAGAACGTCCGGCTCCTGGCGGACATCGACCGCACCTCGTTCCAGACGCCGACGGGCGTCACCGCCCCCAAGGCCGTCACGCAGGCGCTGTTCCAGACGCAGTTCACCTACTGACCCGAGAGCGTTGCACATGACCAAGCGAATCGCAGCAGTGCTGTCCGTCGCCGCCGGAACCGTGCTGCTCGCGGGATCCGTCGCGGCTCAGACCGTGCGCCTCAACGGGGCCGGCGCCACCTTCCCCCAGCCCATCTACCAGAAGTGGGTGCTCGAGTACCACAACGCGCACCCCACCGTCGAGATCAACTACCAGGGGATCGGGTCGGGCGGCGGCATCCGCCAGTTCACCGACCACACGGTGGACTTCGGTGCCAGCGACGGCCCGATGACCGACGCGCAGATCCAGGCCGTGAACGGCGACGTGTACCACCTGCCGACCGTGCTCGGGTCGGTGGTGCCGACCTACAACATTCCGGGCGTGACCGCGCAGCTGCGGTTCACGGGTGACGTGCTGGCCGGCATCTGGCTGGGCCAGATCACGAAGTGGAACGACTCGCGCCTCACGGCGCTCAACCCGGACGCCAACCTCCCGGATCAGGACATCGTCGTGGCGCACCGGTCCGACGGCTCCGGCACCACGTACATCTTTACCGACTACCTTACGAAGGTGAGCCCCGACTGGGCGCAGCGGGTTGGGAAGGGCACGTCGGTCAACTGGCCCGTGGGTCTCGGCGGCCAGGGCAACCCCGGCGTCGCCAACATCGTGAAGCAGACCCCCGGCGCCATCGGCTACGTGGAGCTGATCTACGCCATCCAGAACAACATCGGCTACGGCGTGGTCCGGAACAAGGCGGGCAACTACATCCAGGCCTCCCTGGAGACCACGACCAATGCCGCGGCCGGCGCGGTGGCGAGCCTCGACCCGAACACCGATTTCCGCATCTCGATCACCGACGCCGACGGGGCCCAGGTGTACCCCATCTCGTCGTTCACCTGGCTGCTGCTGCCCAAGCAGATGACGGATGCCGTCAAGGCCCGTGCGCTGCTGGAGTTCGTGTGGTGGGCCGTGCACGACGGCGAGAAGTTCACGAGCGCCCTCGCGTACGCTCCCCTGCCCGCGCGAGTGGTGCAGCTGGAGGAGCAGCGCCTGAAGAGCATCACGGTGAACGGTCAGCCGGTGCTTCCCAGCAACTACCGCGGGCGCTAGTCCGTTGACCGACATCCCCGCCACCGCTCTGGAGCCGGAGCTCGCTCCAAAGCCGACGGCCGAAGAACGGTGGCGGGCGTTGAGGACGGTGAGCCGGGGCGACGTGATCTACCGCTCCCTGCTCACCGTTCTCGCGCTTCTGCTCCCCCTGCTGGTGGTCCTGATCGCGGTGGAGCTCGTGTCCAACGCGATGCCGGCGGTGTCCAAGTTCGGTTTCGGGTTCCTCACGCACAGCACCTGGGACCCGGTGCAGGGCCAGTTCGGAGCCCTGCCCCTCATCTTCGGGACCCTGTACTCGTCACTGGTCGCGCTGGTCATCGCGGTGCCGCTGGCCCTGGCCTGCGCAATCTTCCTGACGGAGTTCGCGCCGCGCTGGCTCCGCACGCCGGTCGGGACGCTGATCGAGCTGCTGGCCGCCGTCCCGAGCGTGATCTACGGGCTGTGGGGCATCTTCGTCCTGATCCCGCTGCTGCGCGATCACGTCTGGAAGGTGGCCCGCCACGCGCTCGGCTGGCTCCCGATCTTCGGGGGCGTGTTCTACGGGCCGTCGGTCCTGGCGGCGGGTGTCATCCTCTCGATCATGATCCTGCCGTACATCGCCGCGGTGTCCCGGGAGGTGCTCCTGGCCGTGCCGCCCTCGCAGCGCGAGGCCGGCCTGGCCCTCGGCGCCACCCGCTGGGAAACGGTGACGACGGTGATCCTCCCGTACGGCCGGGCGGGAATCGTCGGCGCGGTGATCCTCGGACTGGGGCGCGCGTTGGGCGAGACCATGGCGGTGACGATGGTGATCGGGAACCGCCACCAGGTGTCGGCATCGCTGCTGCAGCCCGGCTACACCATCGCCGCGGCGATCGCCAACGAGTTCTCCGAGGCGGTGTCCGACATGCACCTCTCGGCGCTGTTCATGGTCGGCGCCGTCCTGTTCGTCATCACCATTCTCGTGAACACCCTGGCCCGCGTGCTGGTGTGGCGCGTGGCCCGCGGCTCCGCCGTGGGCAGCACGGCCATCTGATGCACGGTCGCCTGATCCGCCGTCTGTTCGGCTCCGTGATGACCGGCGCGACCTACGGTGCGGCGGCGCTCGCCATCCTCCCGCTGGCGGTCATCCTCGCGATGCTGCTGGTCAAGGGCGCCGGCTCGCTCGACTGGAATTTCTTCACCAGGTCCGCCGTGCCGTTCGGAGAGCACGGGGGCGGGTTCGCGCATGCCATCGTCGGCACGTTGATCATCGTCGGCCTGGCCTGCGCCGTCGGCGTGCCGGTCGGCGTGTCGATTGGCATCTACCTGGCGGAGTTCGGTGGCGGACAGTTAGGCTTCGCCATCCGGTTCATCGCCGACGTGCTGAACGGCGTGCCTTCCATCGTGATCGGCATCTTCGCATGGACCTGGCTCGTGAAGCCGATGGGCCACTTCTCGGCCCTGGCAGGAGGCGTCGCGCTCGGCATGATCCTGGTGCCGATCCTGGCGCGGACCACCGAGGAGATGGTGCGCCTGGTGCCCAATTCGCTGCGCGAGGCGGCCCTCGCCCTGGGGTACCCGCGGTGGCGGACGTCGCTGGTGGTGGTGGTGCGTACGGCGGCGGCGGGTATCGTCACGGGCTGCCTCGTCGCGGTGGCCAGGGTCGCGGGCGAAACCGCGCCGCTGCTGTTCACTGCGCTGGGCAACCAGTTCTTCTCAACTCGCGTCCAGGGGCCGATGGCGGCCCTGCCGCTGCAGGTCTACGTCTACGCCCTCGGCCCGTACGACGAGTGGCACCGGCAGGCCTGGGCGGGCGCCCTGGTGCTGATCATGCTCGTGCTGGCCCTGAGCCTCTTCGCTCGCGCGGTGGTGCGTGCCAAGCGTCAGCACGCCTGAGCGCGCCCGGCGGGCTCCGCACGTGACGCCGCCGCCCGCCCAGCCGGCCGCCGCGCCCCCCCAGGCGGCGCCCGCGACGGTGCCGCGACTCGCCACCGACGCGCTGACGGCCTGGTACGGCACCAGCACCGGCGTGCGTGACGTCACCCTGGCCTGCCGCGAGTACACGGTGACGGCGCTGATCGGTCCCTCGGGCTGCGGCAAGTCGACCCTGCTCCGGAGCCTGAACCGGATGCACGAGCTGGTGCCGGGCACCCGCGTGACGGGGCGGGTGCTGCTCGACGGCTACGACATCTACGAGCGGGGCATCAACCCGGTGCAGGTCCGCCGCCGCATCGGCATGGTGTTTCAGCGCCCCACGCCTTTCCCCACCATGAGCATCGCGGAGAATGTGGCCGCGGGACTCGCCATCGGCCCCGCGGTCTCGCGGACCGAGCGGGCCGAGATCGTCGAGCGCGCGCTGAGGCGCGCGGCCCTGTGGGACGAGGTCAAGGACCGGCTCGACGACTCGCCGCTCAACCTCTCGGGGGGGCAGCAGCAGCGGCTGTGCGTTGCCCGCACGGTGGCGCCCGAGCCGGAGGTGATCCTGCTCGACGAGCCGACCGCGTCGCTCGACCCGGGCGGCGCAGCGCACATCGAGGAGCTGGTGCAGGAGCTGAAGCGGGAGTTCACGGTCGTCATCGTGACTCACAACCTGCAGCAGGCCGCCCGCGTCTCCGACGTGACCGCGTTCTTCTACCTCGGCGAGCTGGTCGAGGTCGGCCCGACGACCAGGATCTTCACGGCGCCCGCCAAGGCGCAGACCGAGGCCTACATCACCGGGCGGTTCGGATGACCGCGCCCCCCGTCGTCCCCAAGACCCGGGTCACGCCCGGCGGCACCGTGCGGCTCATCGGCACGCTCGCCGCGGCCGACTACTCGTTCTGGTACGGTGCCAAGCAGGCGCTGTTCGACATCACCGTCGAGGCGAAGCCGAATGCGGTGACCGCGCTCATCGGGCCCTCCGGGTGCGGGAAGTCCACGTTCCTGCGGTCGATCAACCGGCTCCAGGAGCTGTTGCCGGGCACCAGGCATCAGGGCGAGATCACGTTCGACGGAAAATCCGTCTTCGGCTCCTCGGTGGATCCGGTGCAGATGCGCCAACGGATCGGGATGGTCTTCCAGCGCCCCAACCCGTTCCCCAAGAGCGTGTTCGACAACGTGGCCTACGGCCCGCGCGTCACCGGCGCGCTTCCCGAGGCCCGCATGCCCGAGATCGTGGAGCGCTCGCTCAAGAGCGCGGCGCTGTGGGACGAGGTCAAGGACCGGCTCGACGAACCGGGCACCTCGCTCTCCGGCGGCCAGCAGCAGCGGCTGTGCATCGCCCGCGCGCTGGCCAACGAGCCCGAGGTGCTGCTCATGGACGAGCCGTGCTCCGCGCTCGACCCCATCGCGACCCAGAAGATCGAGGAGCTGATCGTGGACCTGAAGACCCAGTACACGATCGTCATCGTCACGCACAACATGCAGCAGGCCGCCCGCGTGTCCGACTACACGGGGTTCTTCTTCCTCGGGCGCCTGGTCGAGTTCGGGACCACGCAGCAGATCTTCACCAGCCCCAAGGACGAGCGGACGGACGCCTACATCACCGGGAGATTCGGATGAGCAATCCGCTCGAGCCTGGCCGGCACTTCCACGAGGAGCTGTCGCATCTCAAGCAGCGCCTGATGGCAGCCTCAGCGGAGGCCGAGGAGGCGGTAGGCAGTGCCGTGGACGCGCTGCTGACGCGCAACCGCGTGAAGGCCCAGGAGGTCATCCGCGGCGACCGCACCATCAACACGCTGGAAAGCAGCATCGAAGAGCAGGCGTTTCAGCTCATCGCCCTGCACCAGCCGATGGCCAGGGACCTGCGCCTGATCTTCGCGGCGGTGCGCATCGTCGGGGACCTCGAGCGCGTCGGTGATCACGCGGTCAACATCGCGCAGTCGGCCGAGCGGCTCGCCGCCTACCCGCACATCGTGCCGGAGCCGGAGATCGTCGAGATGGCGCGGCTGTCGCGGCAGATGCTCTCCGACTCCCTGTCGGCTTTCGTGCGGGGCGACGCGCCCTTGGCGCGGGCCGTGTGCCGGCGGGACGACGCCGTGGACTCCCTGAACGACTCGGTGTTCCGGATCCTGCTCACGCATATGATGGAGGATCAACGGGTTATCGGACCGGGGATGGAGCTGATCCTGGTGAGCCGGAACCTCGAGCGGGTGGCCGACCTCGCCACCAACGTGGCCGAGGACGTAGTTTTCCTGGCGGAGGGCAAGACCATCAAGCATCACGCCGAGGACGAGCGGCCCCCCAAGGACGCCGCCTCGTGAAGGGACCATGGGCATCCACGACCCGCACGCGTTTCCCGGGCGGCTGATCGTCGTCGAAGGCATCGACGGCTCCGGGAAGTCCACCCAGCTGTCGCTGCTCCAGACCTACCTGG
>DATJUT010000071.1 GCA_035502185.1 Gemmatimonadales bacterium | reverse complement strand
CCGTCAACGGCACCCTCGCGGGTGCGGTCGACGGCCGCCCGCACCTCCGCTGGAGTCCAGCATGACGCCACGCCCCTTCCTGCTCGCCGCCGCGTTCGCCGTCGTGAGCATTCCGTCCCCGCTGTCGGCCCAGGCCACGCGCCTGCTGCACCAGCCCGACGTCAGCGCGCGTTACGTCGCCTTCGCCTACGCCGGCGACATCTGGCTGGCGCCGCGCGCGGGCGGCGACGCGCGCCGCGTCACCAGCTCGCCCACGGTGGAGCGCGACCCGCACTTCTCGCCCGACGGGAAGTGGCTCGCGTTCACCGGCGAGTACGGCGGCAATCCGGATGTGTTCGTGGTCGGGGTGGACAGCGGCACGCCGCGCCGCCTGACGTGGCACCCGGGGGCGGACGAGGTCCGCGGCTGGACGCCGGACGGCAAGCGGATCGTCTTCGTCTCCTCGCGCACCGGCGTGCCGGACGCCGAGCCGCGGCTGTGGAGCATCGCGCCCGAGGGCGGCCTGCCCGAGCCGCTGCCCGTGCCGCGCGCCCAGGCGGGCGCCATCTCGCCCGACGGCCGGTCCATCGCGTACCAGCTGGTGCGCCCGTGGGAATCGGAGATGCGCAACTACCGCGGCGGCCAGAACCAGCCCATCCGCGTTCTCGACCTCCAGAGCCACACGGTGCGGAAGCTCCCCTGGACCGACAGCCGCGATCAGCAGCCGGTCTGGCTCGGCCGCACGGTCTACTTCATCTCGGACCGCGACTGGGTCAACAACGTCTGGGCCTGGGACGCCGACGCCGGCACGGTGAAGCAGGTCACGCACTACCGTGACTTCGAAGTCGAGAGCGTCAGCGCTGGCGACGGCGTGGTGGCCTACGAGCAGGCGGGCGACGTCCACCTGTACGATCCGGCGAGCGGGACCGACACCAGGCTCGACATCCGCGTCACGGGCGACTTCCCGTGGGCGATGCCGCACGCGGCGGACGTGTCGAAGGCGCTCACCGCGCCGCAGCTTTCACCCACCGGCGTGCGGGCGCTGTTCGAGGCCCGCGGCGACGTGCTTACGATCCCGGCCGACAAGGGGACGTGGCGCAACCTGACCCGCTCCTCCGGCGTGGCGGACCGCACGCCGGTCTGGTCGCCGGACGGAAAGCAGATCGCGTGGTTCAGCGACGCCTCCGGCGAGTACCAGCTGATGGTGAGCGACCAGGACGGGCTCACCGCGCCGCGCGCCTACGCCCTGGACCATCCCAACTACTACTACGCGCCGGCGTGGTCGCCGGACAGCAAGCTGATGCTCTTCACGGACGCGGCGATGAACCTGTGGGTGCTCGACCTGGCGAGCGGCCGGCAGACGAAGGTGGACCAGGACAACTACACCTGGCCGGACCGCGACATGGCGCCGGCGTGGTCGCCGGACTCCCGGTGGATCGCCTACACCAAGCGGCTCGTCGGGTCGCAGTTCCACGCCGTGTTCGCCTACGGCGTCGAGGACCGCGCAGTGCACCAGCTGACCGACGGTCTCTCGGACGCCATCAGCCCGGCCTGGGACCGCAGCGGGAAGTACCTGCTGTTCCTCGCCTCGACCGACTTCGCACTCAACAGTGGCTGGCTGGACATGAGCAGCTACGACCGCCCGGTGCAGCGCGGCGTGTACCTCGCGGTGCTCTCCAAGGCGGACCCCTCGCCGCTGCTCCCCGAGTCCGGCGACGAGCCGGCCGACACGGCCCGGGCGGCGAAGCCCGACAGCGGCGCGCGGCGCGGCGGGCGCGCCACGGCCGGCGCCCGCGACGCCGGATCGGCCCCGGTGGCACCGAGCCGCGACTCGGCCACCGTGCGCATCGACTTCGACGGGTTGTCGCAGCGCATCCTGGCGCTCGACGTGCCGAGCCGCGACTACGTCGGCCTGCGCGCGGGCGGGGCGGGCCAGTGGTTCTACCTGGAGCGCGTGCCCCATCACGCCGACGTGCTGCACCGCTACGACCTGAAGGACCGCAAGGCGATCGACTTCCTTGCGGCCGCGGCCGAGGAGTACGCGGTCTCGCGCGACGGCAAGAAGCTGCTCTACCAGGGAGCCGGCGCCGGTGGAGGCGAGGGCGGCGGTTCGCGGCCCAACGGCCACTGGGCCGTGGTGGACGCTACGGGGCCGGCGCCCGCGCCCGACAAGGGCGTGCTCGCGACGTCGGACCTCAAGATCGACGTGGATCCGCCGGCCGAGTGGCGGCAGATGTTCACCGAGGCGTGGCGCATCGAGCGCGACTTCCTCTACGTCGCCAACCTGCACGGCGCCGACTGGCCGGCCATCCGCCGCAAGTACGAAGCGCTGCTTCCGTACGTGCGCCATCGCGCCGACCTCACCCGGCTGCTGTCCGAGATGCAGGCGGAGCTCACCATCGGCCACAGCTTCGTGGGCGGCGGCGACCTGCCGACCGCCGACGCGCTGCCCGCCGGTCTGCTCGGTGCCGACCTCGAGGTGGCCGACGGCCGCTACCGCATCAAGCGCATCTACACCGGCGAGAACTGGAACCCGGAGCTGCGCGCGCCGCTGTCGGCGCCCGGGGTGGACGTGCGCGAGGGCGACTACATCCTCGCGGTGAACGGCCGAGACCTCGCGCCGCCGGAGAACCCATACGCGGCGTTCGTGGGCACGGTGGGGAAGCAGGTGCAGCTCAGGGTCAACGCCCGTCCGGTCGCGGACGGCGCGCGTACCGTCACGGTGGTGCCGGTCGCCAACGAGGGCGGCCTGCGGACCCGCGCCTGGGTCGAGTCGAACCGGCGGCTGGTGGATTCGCTCTCCGGCGGCCGGCTCGCCTACGTCTACGTCCCCAACACCGGCGGCGGCGGGTACGCGAGCTTCAACCGCTACTACTTCGCCCAGCAGCAGAAGCAGGGAGCCGTGATTGACGAGCGGTTCAATCACGGCGGCAGCATCGCCGACTACATGGTGGACATCATGAGCCGCCAGCTGCACGGCTACTTCAACCAGCGGCTCGGCGACCGCTACAACGCGGTCACGGCCCCGGCCGCGGCGATCTGGGGCCCGAAGGTGCTCCTCATCAACGAGATGAGCGGCTCGGGCGGCGACATGTTCCCCTACATGTTCCGCCAGCTCAAGATCGGGCCGCTGATCGGCACGCGCACCTGGGGCGGGCTGGTGGGCTGGGGCGGCGAGCCGGAGCTGATCGACGGCGGCTTCATCAGCGCGCCGAGCACCGGCTTCTACAATCCGGACGGGCAGTGGGACGTGGAGAACCAGGGCGTGGCGCCGGACATCGAGGTGGAGGACGACCCGGCGCAGCAGCTCGTCGGGCACGACGTACAGCTCGAGCGCGGCGTCGCCGAGGCGTTGCGGCTGCTCGGGGAGCATCCGGTGCGGCTCAAGCCGCAGCCGCCGGCGCCCGACCGGGTGCACCCGCAGGGCAACGGCCGCTGACCCGGGTCGCGGCCGCTCGCCGGTCACGGGGCCTCTAATCCGCCGGGCCCGGGCACGTTATCTTGCCCGGGCCCGGCCATGACCGACCTCGACCGCCTCACCGCCGCCCTCGCGCAGACCTACCGACTCGAGAAGGAGATCGGCAAGGGCGGGATGGCGACGGTCTACCTCGGCGAGGACCTGCGGCACCAGCGCCGCGTGGCCGTGAAGGTGCTGCGCCCCGACCTCTCCGCCATCGTGGGCGCCGAGCGGTTCCTCAACGAGATCCGCGTCACCGCCAATCTCCAGCACCCGCACATCCTGCCGCTGTACGATTCGGGCAGCGCCGACGGGCTGCTGTTCTACGTGATGCCCTTCGTGCAGGGCGAGTCGCTGCGGGACCGCCTCAGCCGCGAGAAGCAGCTGCCGATCGAGGAGGCCGTGCGCCTCGCGAGGGAAGTGGCCAGCGCGCTCGACTACGCGCACCGCCAGGGCGTGATCCACCGCGACATCAAGCCCGAGAACATCCTGCTGCAGGACGGCACCGCGCTGGTCACCGACTTCGGCATCGCGCTCGCGGTGAGCCAGGCGGGCGGCAAGCGCATGACGGAAACCGGGCTCTCGCTCGGCACGCCGTACTACATGAGCCCCGAGCAGGCGACCGGCGACCGGCAGATCGACGCGCGGAGCGACATCTACGCGCTTGGCGCCGTGCTGTACGAGATGCTGAGCGGTGACCCGCCGCACACGGGATCCACGGCGCAGGCGATCATCGCGGCCGTCGTGACTGAGGAACCGCGCGACATCGCGAGCCGGCGCCCCAGGCTCTCTCCGCACGTCGCCGAGGCGGTGCACCGTGCGCTCGAGAAGCTGCCGGCCGACCGGTTCGCCAGCGCGGCCGAATTCGCCAAGGCGCTCGAGGGGCCGGCGACCGCGACCGGCCGGTTCGCGTCGGCGCCGGCAGCGCGGCGTGCCGCCCGGCGCCCGTGGGCCCGCGCGGCGCTGCTGGCCTCCGGCATCCTCGTGGGCCTGGCGGCCGGGCACGTGCTGTTCCGCGCGCCGGTGGCGCCGCCGGAGACGCGCACCCGGCTCACCTTCACCGGAGACGCGAGCGCGCCGTCCGTCACGCGCGACGGGCACTGGCTCGCCTTCATCCGGGGGCGTTGCCGGACGGTCGGCGGGAACTGCGAGGGCGACCTCGTCGCCCAGGAGCTGCCGCGGGGGACACCGAGCGTGGTGGTCGCCGGCGCCAAGGAGATGAGCCAGGCCGCGTGGAGCCCCGACGGGGCCACGCTCCTGCTGACGATGCGCCCCGCCTCGGGCGAGCCCGGGCTCTATGCCGTTCCGCGGGCCGGAGGCCTCGCGCGCAAGGTCGCCGACGGCGCCGACCTGTTCGCCTTTGCGAACGACCGCACGGTGGCGTTCACCAGCCGCGGCCGGCGCGCGATCTCGCTCGCCGACATCGCCACGGGCGAGGTGCGGGACAGCGTCGTGATCGGAGACGGCGGCTGGGTCCTGAGCGCTCTCGACTGGAATCCCGACAACGACCTCATCGCGTTCGCGGGCTTTCACGGCAGCACCTTCTATCAAGGAATCGCGAGCCGCCGGGGCGTCGTTCTCGATTCGCTGAGCACGCTCGGCGGCGGCGGATGGGACATTGACGGCCGGCACGTCATGGTCTTCGAGCTGGGGGCCCAGTCCCTTGGCCGCCTGGTGCTGATCGGCGTCAGCCGGTCCGGTCACTTCACCGGCCGCCCCGTCGAATACCTGGGGGGTATCCGCCAGGACGAGTGGACCGGCTTCGCCAGGACGCCGACCGGCCACGTGATCGGCGATGCCGGCCGCACCTCGGACGTCTGGTCGTTCGCCGTCGGCGGAGCGGCGCGGCGCCTGTCGCACAGCTCGACCTGGTACATCGGTCCGTCCATCGCGCCCGACGGCCGGGCCGTCGCCTACGTCAAGCAGGACGCGTGGGGAGGCAACGTCTACGCCGTCCCGTTCGCGGGCGGCGAGGAGCGTCCCGTCACAGCCGACTCCGGTACCCGGCAACTGGTGCGGTGGCTGCCGGACCAGCAGCGGCTCTCCGTGCTGGTCCTGGCGAGCGCGGGCGCCGGGCACATCACGCAGCAGATCGCCGAGCTGGGGACGGGACGGGTGCGCACCCTGTCCCCGGATCCCGGCCTGGTGGTCGTCGGCTGGCGGCCCGACGGCACGGCGCTCGCCGAGCAGATCGACTTTCACGGCTTCGCGGTCGTGGACTCGACCGGGCGGACGCTGCGCCGGTTCCCGCTGGCCGATTCGCTCGGGGCGCTGGCGAGCGCGACGCTCTCGCCCGACGGCCGCGCCGAACTGGTGCTGATGACGCGCGGCTCGGCGACCCGGGCCTACGCCCTGCAGCTGACGGACGGCGCGTTGCGGTTCATGGGCGCGGTCAGCGCGGTGGATTCGGTGCGGGTCACGGTCGAGCGCTGGGCGCCCGACGGTTTCATCTACGTCGCCCGGGCCGTCGGCGTCGCGACGCCGGAGCTGTGGCGGCTTCCCGAGAAGGGCGGCGCGCTGCAGCGCTTCGCCGCGCTCCCGGTGGCCTGCGACCAGAACTCGCTGACGTTCTCGCGCGACGCCCGCTCCGGGGCGTGCATCGTGTATGATGATCGTCCGGACCTGTGGCTGATCGAACGGCGTTAGCAGGTGGTGGGTTGCCGGTTGCAGTGATGCGGCATCGCCCACCGCCTTTCCCACAACCCACAACCGACCACCCACACCCCACAACCGGTTGAGCCCCATGCGAATTGCTCCGCTCGCGCTCGCGCTGCTCCTGGCACCCCAGGTCGGCGTCGCTCAGAAGACCCACATGCACGCCCTCAGCGACTGGATCGCCACCAGCCGCGCGCTCGGCGGGCGCCCCGGTCCCCAGAACGTCAACTGGATCGACGGCGGCCGGCGCTACTCGTACATCGCCCGGACGGACTCCGGCAGCGAGATCCGGGCGACGGACCCGGCCACCGGCAAGGACACGCTCCTGTTCCGGGCGCGGGGCCTGACGTTCCCCGGCGGGTCGGAGCCGTTCGCCTACCAGTCGTTCCAGTTCGCGCGCGACTCGAAGCACCTGGTGTTCCAGACGCACTTCCAGCCGATCTACCGCCGCTCCGGGACCGCGGACTACTACGTCTACACCTTCGCCGACCACGCCATGCAGCTCGCGGCCAGCGGCGCGCGCACCGCGGAGCTGTCGCCGGACGGCGCGATGCTCGGCTACGAGCGCGGCGGCGACCTGTTCGCCTACGACCTGGCGCAGCACAAGGAAACGCGCCTGACCAGCGACGCGACCGAGCTGGTCTACAACGGCCACTTCGACTGGATGTACGAGGAGGAGTTCGGCATCAACCAGGGCTGGAGCTGGTCGCCGGACAGCCGCTACATCGCCTACTGGCAGGTGGACGAGAGCGCGGAGCCGGTGATCCAGCTGTCGGACTACTCCGGCGCTCACCCGGCCTGGGAGAAGATCCGCATCCCGCAGCCCGGGGACTCGATCACCCGGGTCAAGGTCGGCGTGGTCGCCGTCGGCTCGGGGAGCCGCGTGTGGCTCGACACCGGCGAGCGCGGCGACTTCTACGTGCCCCGCATGTACTGGACGAGCGCGCCCGACACCCTCGCCGTCGTCACCCTCAACCGCCCGCAGAACGTGATGAAGCTGTTCTTCTTCGACGTGCGGACCGGCGGGCGGCGCCTGGTGTTCGCCGACTCGTCGAAGACCTGGATCGACGTCTACGATTTCTACGCCGGCATCCCGGACATGCTGTCGTTCCCGGAGGGCCTCAAGGAGTTCTTCTGGATCTCCGACCGCGACGGCTGGCAGCACGTGTACCGCTACGACTACGCGGGCCGGCTGCTCAACCAGGTGACGCGCGGCGCCTGGAGCGTGACGCGCATCGCGGGGATCGATCCGCAGGCGCGGATGATCTACTACACCTCGACCCAGGTCTCGCCGCTGCAGCGGCAGCTCTACGCGGTCAAGTTCGACGGCACGGGCCAACGGCGCCTCACGACCACCGAGGGCACCCACGGCATCGACATGTCGCCGGACGCCCGGTACTACATCGACCGGTGGTCGAACCTGCGGCAGCCCCGGCAGATCGAGCTGTGGGCCACGGGCGGCAGGATGCTGCGGAAGCTGGAGGACAACGCGGGCGTGACGGAGTGGCTCGGGACGCACGCCTATGCGCCCACCGAGATCTTCACCTTCACCGCCTCCGACGGCCAGCGCCTCGACGGGTCCATCGTCAAGCCGGTGGACTTCGACTCGACCCGGCGCTACCCCGTGATCTTCGCGGTCTACGGCGGCCCGGGCTCGCAGCAGGTGTACGACGCGTTCAGCACCAGCGGCCTGGACCAGTGGTACGCGCAGGAGGGCTATCTCGTCGTCGGGCTGAACAACCGCGGCACCAACAACTACGGGAGCGCGTTCGAGAAGATCGTCTTCCACCACCTCGGCCGGTGGGAGGCGCACGACTTCGCCGAGGCGGCGCGCTGGCTGTCGCGGCTCCCGTACGTGGACAGTACCCACATCGCCATCATCGGCACGAGCTACGGCGGCTACAGCACGCTGTACACGATGGCGATGTACCCGAAGCTCTTCCCCGTGGGGATCGCGAACTCGCCGGGGACGTCGTGGCGGCTGTACGACGCGATCTACACCGAGCGCTACATGGGGCTGCTGGAGGACAACGTCGCGGGCTACGACAGCAGCGCGGTGATGCCGTTCGCCGACAGCCTGAAGGACCACCACCTGCTGGTGATCCACTCGATGATGGACGACAACGTCCACCCGCAGAACACGATGCAGCTGCTGACCGCGTTGACCAACGCGGGGGTGGACGCGAGCCTCAGGATCTACCCGCCCGGCCGCCACGGGGCGGCGTACAACCTCGAGAGCTTCATGCTGATTCAGCAGGCGGGGGACGAGTTCCTGAGGCGGTGGCTCCACTAGGAGGAAGACGTTGGTAGGTTGTGGGTGGGAGGTGGGGGGAAAGGCGCATCCGTCTTTCCCACCACCCACGACCTGCAACCCACCAACATCACCCATGGCCCGACGCACGTTTGCCGATCGCGACGGTGAGCGGTGGGAGATCATCCCCGGCCGCACCGAATGGCAGTTCGATCCCATCGAGGGCAACCCGGGGCCGAGCCGCAGCGGCGCCTCGCCGGGCTACGAGACCGATCCCTACGAGCTGAGCGTCGAGGAGCTGCAGCGGCTGCTGGACGCGGCCCGGCCGCGACGCCCGTCGTCGCGCAAGTCGCCGTTCCTGGACTGAGGGGACGTTCCGGATGAGGATCTTCGTGCCCGGCCGCATCTGCCTGTTCGGCGAGCACTCGGACTGGGCGGGCGGCTACCGCCGCATCAACGCCGAGATCGAGCAGGGCTACACCCTCATCTGCGGCACCAACCAGGGCATCCACGCCGAGGTCGAGCCGCACCCGACCGCCCTGGTGCTCACCTCCACGATGCCGGACGGCACGGTCGTGGGGCCGCGGGAAATCCCGCTCGAGCCGAGGGCGCTGCTCGCGGAGGCCCAGACCGGCGGGTTCTTCAGCTACGCGGCCGGCGTCGCGTACCAGGTCGTCACGCAGTACCGGGTGCGCGGCCTGGTCCTCCGCAACACGAAGACCGACCTGCCGATCAAGAAGGGTCTTTCCTCCAGCGCGGCCATCAGCGTGCTCACGGCGCGGGCCTTCAACCGCGTGTACGACCTGCACCTGACGGTGCGGGGGGAGATGGAGCTGGCCTACCAGGGCGAGATCACGACGCCCTCGCGCTGCGGCCGGATGGACCAGGGCTGCGCGTTCGGCGACCGGGCGGTGGTGATGGAGTTCGACGGCGACCGGATCGAGACGACCGAGATCCGGCCGGCCCGCGAGCTACACTTCGTGATCGTGGACCTGCATGCGAAGAAGGACACCCTTGCGATCCTGAAACACCTCAACCGCTGCTACCCGTTCGCCGAGAACCCGGTGGAGCGCGGCGTGCAGGAGCTGCTCGGGCCCGTGAACCGGCGCGTCGTCCAGCAGGCCGTCGCCGCCCTCACGGCCGGCGACGCGCAGCGGCTGGGGGCCCTGATGACGGAGGCGCAAGCCGCGTTCGACCGCTACGCGGCGCCCGCGTGCCCGGACGAGCTGACGGCGCCGGTGCTGCACCGCGTGCTCGGCCACGCCGCGCTGCGGCCCCACGTGTGGGGTGGCAAGGGCGTCGGCTCGCAGGGCGACGGCTCGGCGCAGTTCGTCGCACGGAGCGCGGCCGACCAGCAGGCCGCGATCGCGATCCTCGAGCGCGACTTCGACGTCAGCTGCCTGACGCTCACGGTGGGCACCGGCCCCAAGGTCCGCAAGGCGCTGATCCCGGCCGCGGGCTTCGGCACCCGCCTGTTCCCGGCCAGCAAGGCGACCAAGAAAGAGCTGTTCCCGGTCATCGACCGCGACGGCGTGGCGAAGCCGGCGATCCTGCTCATCGTGGAGGAGGCGCTGAACGCCGGCATCGAGGAGGTCGTCATCGTCGTGCAGCAGCAGGATCTCGAGAGCTTCCAGTCGTTCTTCGGCACCCAGGTCTCGATCGAGAACTTCAACAAGCTGCCGCGGCCCGCCCAGGAGTATGCGAAGCGTCTGCTCGAGATCGGGCGCCGGGTGACCTTCGTGACCCAGACCGCGCAGGAGGGCTTCGGCCACGCGGTGTACAGCGCGCGCCCGGCCATCGGCGAGGAGCCGTTCCTGCTGATGCTGGGGGACCACCTCTACCACTCCGACGGACCGGCGTCCTGCGCTCGCCAGCTGCTGGACGCCTACCAGCGCTCGGGCACGAGCGTGGTGGGGCTGCGGCGCACCCCGGAGAGCCAGATCGCGAACTTCGGCACCGCCACCGGCGTGTGGATCGAGGGAGATCGGCTGCTCAACGTCACCGAGTTCGCCGAGAAGCCGACCGTGGAGTACGCGCGGGGCAACCTCCGCGCGCCCGGGCTCCCCGACGGGGAATACCTCACCTTCTTCGGCGAGTACGTCGTCGGCCCGCAGATCTTCGCGTACCTCGAGGAGCACATCCGGGGCAACGTCCGCGAGCGGGGCGAGTTCCAGCTGACGTCGGCCTTGGACCGGCTCCGCCAGGAGGGTGGCTTCCAGGGCCTGGTGATCGACGGGCGGCGGTTCGACATCGGGTTGCCGGAGTCCTATCTCCAGACGCTGGCGGAGTTCCGGGAGCGGTGAGCGACGGGGGAGCCGAACCGGCGGTTGGGGGTTGGTGGGTCGTGGGTGGTGGAGGTGCACGGCCCCACAACCCACTAACACCCTCTCGTTCCACCGTTTAGATTAGCCGCCGATCCCCATGCCAGATACGGCCCGCCTCGCATCGGCCCTGAGCGACCGCTACGCCATCGAGCGCGAGATCGGCTCGGGGGGCATGGCGACCGTGTACCTGGCGCGCGACCTCAAGCACGACCGCGAGGTGGCGCTCAAGGTGCTGCGCGCCGACCTGAGCGCGGTGCTGGGTGCCGAGCGCTTCCTCAAGGAAATCAGCATCACCGCCAAGCTGGACCACCCCCACATCCTCACGCTGATCGACTCGGGCGCGGCCGACGGGATCCTCTACTACGTCCTGCCGCTGGTGCGCGGGGAGTCGCTCCGGGCGAAACTCGAGCGGGAGCAGCAGCTGGGGATCGACGAGGCCCTGAGCATCACACGCCAGGTGGCGAGCGCGCTGGACTACGCGCACAAGCAGGGCGTGGTGCACCGGGACATCAAGCCCGAGAACATCCTGCTGCACGAGGGCGAGGCCGTCGTCGCGGACTTCGGGATCGCCCTGGCGCTCCGGGAGGCGGGCGGCTCGCGGCTGACCGAGACCGGCCTCAGCCTGGGGACGCCGCAGTACATGAGCCCCGAGCAGGCCACGGGCGACCGGGCGCTCGACGCGCGCAGCGACGTCTACTCGCTGGGCGCGGTGCTGTACGAGATGCTGGCGGGCGAGCCGCCGGTGACCGGGCCGACGGTGCAGGCGGTGATCGCGAAGCTGCTGACGGAGCGGCCCACGCGCCTGAGGACGGTGCGGGACACGATCCCCGACACGATCGACGCGGCGGTGGCGAAGGCGCTGGCGAAGGTGCCGGCGGACCGGTTCTCGAGCGCGGCGGAGTTCGCGGCGGCGCTGCGCCCGCGGGGCTCCGCGGCGGCCGCGATGCCGGCGCCGACCCGGCCGCAGCTGTCGTCCTCGGCGCTGCTGGCTATCGGCGGCGTCGCCGTCCTCGCGGTGATCGGTGTCTGGATCATGAGGACCCAGCTCGGCGCCGGCCGCGGGCCGGCAGTCTCGCTCGCCGGCCGGGTCCAGCTCACCTTTACCGGAAACGTCCAGGCCCCGACGCTCTCGCCCGACGGCAAGCAGCTGGCCTTCTTCTCCCGCACCTGCGTCGAGGGTCGGTGCACCTACGGCATCGAGGTGCAGGACGTCGGCGGCACGGCCACGCGCCGGATCCTCGGCGGCGCTACGGCGGCGTACGGCCTGTGGTGGAGCCCGGATCGCCGCAACCTGCTGGCTCTCGCGACCATCGGCGGGCGCTGGGGCGTCTACCTCCTCTCCGCCCTCGGCGGCACACCGCGGTTCCTGACCACGGGCGCCGCGGCGTTCAACGCGGGCGGTGACTCACTGCTCGTCGGCCCGCAGTTCCGGTCCGACTCAGTCTTCTGGATCAGGGTGACCTCGCTCGACGGTGCGGTGGGGGACAGCATCCGCGTCGCTGGGGCGGGCCTCGGGCTGGGGAACATCCTGGTCGTTCCCGGATCGCGGTGGATCGCGGTCATGATTACTCAGGCTTCCGCTGGCCCGTGGCAGGTCATGGACCGCCGGGGCCGCGTCGCCGATCGACTGGTCAACTCGTGCCCCTGCGCGGGTCGCGCGAGCGCCGACGCGCTGTGGCTCGGCCGCGCGGGCTCGGCGGGTGACTTCTCCGTCGTCCGCATCGCATTCGATGCGGGGAGCGGGCGCCTGGCCCGCCGCCAGGACACGGTGCTGACGGGCGCCATCACCAGCTTCAGCGTCACGTCGGACGGCTCGACGGCCGCCTACGACCAGGGGACCTACGACTACGGTGCCTGGGCGGAGGACCTGGCCGACGCGTTGAAGGGGCGATTGCCGGACTCGCGCCGTTTGGTGCAGGCCTCCACGCCGGTCAGCACGTCGGTGTCACCGGACGGCGCACGGCTGCTCGTGAGGCGCACGCTGCCATCGGCGAGCGGCGCGCTCGAGCGGCACCTCTCCATCTTGCCCTTCGCGGGTGGCGCCGAGGTACCGCTGCAGACAGCGGGCCGGGTCTTCAGCGCTTTCTGGCGGGATTCGGTCTCCGTGCTCGTCGCGACCGGAACCCACGGCCAGCACGTCGCGCTGGTCGACGTCCGGACGGGTGCGGTGGAGCGTGCCTTGGAGCTGCCGGACACCAACATCGTGGACATCACGACGCTGCCGGACGGCTGGGCGTGGATTCCGGGGAGCGACGACCGGATCGTGATCCAGCGGGCCGGGAGGAACATCGAGGTGAAGAAGCCGTCCTGGTTCGGCGTCCTGACCCAGGTCGTCGCCGACCCGGCCGGCCGCTGGATCGGGATGTCAGGCTGGAACGCCGCGACGTTCGACACCGTCGGCATCGCCGTCGTCCCGTCCGACGGCGGCACTCCGGTGATGTGGGCGACGCACTTCGCGGAAGGCGGCTCCATGGACTTTCTCGACGGCGGCGCGGTCGCCCTCGAGCTGTATCCCTCACAGGAGTCCGTGACGCTCTATCGGCTGGCGGCGCCCGGGAAGCTCGAGCTGGTGGGCACGGTCCCGCGCCCCGTCGCGGGTCTGGACTACTCGGCGGACCTCAAGCGTGTCGTGATCGACACCCGCGACTACCACGGCGACGCGTGGACGAGCAGGGTGGAGAAGCGCTAGGTCACTTCTTCAGCTTCTCGAAGTACACCTTCCGCAGCTTCGACACTTTCGGCGCGATGACGATGCGGCAGTAACCCTGGTTCGGGTTCCGCCGGTAGTAGTCGCGGTGGTACTCCTCGGCCGGGTAGAACAGCTCGTAGGGCACGAGCTGCGTCACGATCCGGTCGCTCCACACCCGCTCGGTTTCCAGCTCGGCCATCACCGCCTCGGCCGTCGCCTTCTGCTCGGGCGAGTGGTAGAAGATCGCGGAGCGGTACTGCGTGCCCACGTCGGCGCCCTGGCGGTTGAGCGTCGTCGGATCGTGGATCGTGAAGAACACCTCCAGCACCTCGCGGTACGTGATGACCGACGGGTCGAAGGTGATCTGCACGACCTCGGCGTGGCCCGTGTCGCCCGTGCACACCTGCTCGTACGTCGGCTTCGGCACGTGGCCGCCGGCATAGCCCGGGTCCACGCGCTCGATCCCCTTTAGCTCCAGGTACGCGGCCTCCAGGCACCAGAAGCAGCCCCCGGCGAGGGTCGCGGTCTGCAGATGTTCGGCTGGCATTGGAGAATGTGTAGCAGGGTGTAGGGGGGAGGGTGTAGGGGGGAGGGTGTGGGCGCTGGCTGGCATGTGCCGTCCTCGACCCTACACCCTCACACCCTACACCCGTGTGTTGAAATCGCCCCCCTCGCCAGCGTATGCTACCGTGCTATGCCCGACGACCGGCTCATCGTCCGCGGTGCCCGCGAGCACAACCTCAAGAACATCGACGTCGCCATCCCGCGCGGCAGCCTGACGGTCATCACCGGGCTCAGCGGCTCGGGCAAGTCGTCGCTCGCGTTCGACACCATCTACGCCGAAGGGCAGCGCCGCTACGTCGAGTCGCTGTCGGCGTACGCCCGGCAGTTCCTCGGCCTGATGGAGAAGCCGGACGTGGACGTGATCGAGGGGCTCTCGCCCGCGATCGCCATCGAGCAGAAGAGCGCCGGCCAGAACCCGCGCTCCACCGTCGGCACCGTGACCGAGATCTACGACTACCTGCGGCTGCTGTATGCGCGGGCCGGGACGCCGCACTGCCCCAACGACGGGTCGCCCATCGCCCGTCAGTCGGCGAGCCAGATCACCGACACGGTGCTCGCCTGGCCGGCGGGCACGAAGATCGAGGTGCTCGCGCCGCTGGTGCGCGGGCGCAAGGGCGAGTTCCGCGACCTGTTCGAGGAGGCGCGGCGCGCCGGATTCGTGCGCGCGCGGGTGGACGGCGCGGTGTACGAGCTGGAGCAGGTCCCCAAGCTCAACCGCCGCCAGAACCACGACATCGCCATCGTCGTGGATCGCCTGACGGTGCAGGCCGAGGACCGCCAGCGCCTGGCCGACAGCGTGGAGACCGCGCTCAAGGCCGCGGACGGCGTGGTCGAGGTCGAGCGGCAGGGCCGCGGCGCGCCGGTGAGCACGACGTTCTCGGAGCGCTACGCGTGCCCGGTGTGCGGCCTGTCGCTGCCGGAGCTGGAGCCGCGGCAGTTCTCCTTCAACTCGCCGTTCGGCGCGTGCCCCGACTGTTCCGGCCTCGGCACCCGCCGCGAGGTGAGCGAGCAGCTCGCGCTCGGGGGCGAGGGCATTTCGATCCTCGAGGGCGTCGTGTTGCCGTGGGGCGAGCCGAGCGGGTACCTGCGGAAGGTCATCCTGCCG
The DNA here is from genome assembly GCA_035502185.1 of Gemmatimonadales bacterium. NCBI lineage: Bacteria > Pseudomonadati > Gemmatimonadota > Gemmatimonadia > Gemmatimonadales > Gemmatimonadales bacterium. The sequence goes on along the minus strand of DATJUT010000071.1, from coordinate 13,545 downwards.
ACGCTGAGCCGCGAGCTGAAGTTCGATCTCAATACGCCGTGGCAGGACCTGCCGGCCGCGACGCGGCAGGCGCTGCTGTACGGCATCGAGGGCCGGAAGGTCAAGTTCCGCTACGAGAGCGAGAAGTTCCACGGCGAGTACGAGTCGGGCTGGGAAGGCATCCTGCGCAACGTCGAGCGGCGCTACCGCGACACGACCTCGGACGCGGTCCGCGAGCAGCTCGAGGCGTACATGATCGAGCGGCCGTGCTCGACCTGCGGCGGCAAACGGCTCAAGCGCGAGAGCCTGTCGGTGCTGGTGGAGGGAAAGAGCATCGGCGACGTGGTCGAGATGTCGGTCGGCGCGGCGCTCGCGTTCGTCGAGGCGCTGCCGCTCCGGGAGGGCGGGAAGCCGGGCCTGGATGCGGAGGTGGCCGGCCCCATCCTCAAGGAGATCCGCGACCGGCTCCGCTTCCTGGTGAACGTCGGGCTCGAATACCTCACCCTCGGCCGCTCCGCCGGCTCGCTGGCGGGCGGCGAGGCGCAGCGCATCCGGCTGGCGACCCAGATCGGCTCGCGGCTGGTGGGCGTGCTGTACATCCTCGACGAGCCGTCCATCGGCCTGCACGCGCGGGACAACACCCGGCTCCTCGCCACGCTCCGCGAGCTGCGGGACCTGGGCAACACGGTCCTGGTGGTGGAGCACGACGAGGAGACCATCCGCGCCGCCGACCACATCGTGGACCTCGGGCCGCGCGCCGGCCGGCACGGCGGCGAGGTCGTGGTCGAGGGCACGCTCGCTCAGGTGCTCGCCCACGACGCGTCGCTCACCGGCCGCTACCTGCGCCGCGAGCTGCGCATCGCGGTGCCCCCCGCGCGCCGCGCGCCCGAGCGCGGCCGGGTGCTGCGGCTGCTCGGGGCGCGCGAGCACAACCTCAAGAACCTCACGGTGGACTTCCCGCTCGGCCTGTTCATCGCGGTGACCGGCGTGTCGGGCTCGGGGAAGTCGAGCCTGGTGACCGACATCCTCTACCAGGCGCTGGCGCGGCACTTCTTCGGCGCCAAGCTCATCCCCGGCGCGCACGACCGCATCGAGGGGCTCGACCTCGTGGACAAGGTCATCGACATCGACCAGAGCCCCATCGGCCGCACGCCGCGCTCCAACCCGGCCACCTACACCGGCCTGTTCAGCCCGATCCGCGAGATCTTCACCGAGCTGCCCGAGGCGAAGATGCGCGGCTACGGGCCGGGCCGCTTCTCCTTCAACGTGAAGGGCGGGCGGTGCGAGGCGTGCCAGGGCGACGGCCTGGTGAAGATCGAGATGCACTTCCTGCCCGACGTCTACGTGCCGTGCGACGTGTGCCGCGGCCGGCGCTACAACCGGGAGACGCTGGAGGTCCGCTTCAAGGGCAAGAACATCGCCGACGTCCTGGACCTCACGGTGGCCGAGGCGCTGGAGTACTTCGCCAACCAGCCGCGGGTGCACGCCAAGCTGGAGACGCTGAACGACGTGGGTCTGGGCTACATCCACCTCGGCCAGAGCGCGACCACGCTCTCGGGCGGCGAGGCGCAGCGCGTCAAGCTCGCCACCGAGCTCAGCAAGCGCGACACCGGCCGCACGCTGTACATCCTCGACGAGCCGACGACGGGCCTGCACTTCGAGGACGTGCGGCTGCTGCTCGAGGTGCTGCACCGGCTGGTGGAGAAGGGCAACACGGTGGTGGTGATCGAGCACAACCTCGACGTGGTGAAGACCGCCGACTGGGTCATCGACCTCGGCCCCGAGGGCGGCGACGCGGGCGGGCAGGTCGTGGCCGCGGGGACGCCGGAGACCGTGGCGCGTCACGCCGGCTCCCACACCGGGCGCGCGCTCGCGCCGCTGCTGGCGACCGGCCGCAAGTCGGCCTAGATTGGCGCGTTAGCCCGACCCACCGCCGTCGCACCCGTTCACGCGCACCGACAGGTCGGCCCCGAGGCCGGAGCCCCGATGACCGAGTTCAGCGACCGCGTCCAGTCCGCCGTCGGCGCCACCTACCGCATCGAGAAGGAGGCGCGGGCCGCGTATCAGGCGGTGGCGGAGAGCCTGGGCTGCAACGCCTGCGCCGAGCCGTGGATCGCCCGTGCCTGGGACGCGCAGGGCGTGCCGGACTCCGCGCTCGCGCACCTCGAGCGATACCTGGCATCGCCCGACCTCTTCCGCTGGCAGTGGGACCCGCAATTCCGGCCGTGGATCCTGCGGCGCGCCGGCGAGCTCGCCGCCCAGCTCGGGCGCCGCCAGCTGGCCGTCCGGCGGTACGCCGAGTTCGTGGACCTGTGGAAGAACGCCGATCCCGATCTTCAGCCCGTGGTGAAGGACGTGCGGGCGCGGATCGCGCGACTCGGCGCGGGCGGCCGTTGACCGCTCGATCCGTCGCTGGCATCGCCACGCAAGTCGGCCTAGATTGGCGCGTTAGCGAAACTTCCGGGCCCCTCCGCCCGTCGGTTCTCGCGGTGACCCGTTGCAGGGGGTGGCGCCTTCATCGACGCCGGTGAGTTCGCGGCCTACGTCTTCACGATCGTCACCGGCATCTCGGTGCTGACGATCGTGGGTGCGGTGGTCCGGCGCGTCGCGTCCGGGCCGCGCCACAAGAGCGTCGGCGCGGGCGCGAGCGACCCCGGGCCGGAGTCGGTGCGGCAGCTCGCCACGGAGCTGGACGCCGTGCGCGACGAGGTTGCCGGCCTGAGGCGCGAGCTGGACGACGCCCAGAACCGCCTCGACTTCACCGAGCGGCTGCTCGCCCAGGCGCGGGAGCGCGGCCTGTTGAGCGCGCCCAAGGAGCGGTGACGATGTCGCACCGCGACGGAGCCTCCGATTAGCGGGCCCGATGCGATCGTCGCGATCGTGGTGTTCGGCGCCGCCGGCAGCGTGGCGCTGACGCTGGCGCGCGCGTTCGCCCGGCGCATCGCCGGCGGGACGGGCCGCACGCGGGAGGTCGAGGCGCTGCGTGACGAGGTGGCCCAGCTCGGTGCGGAGCTGGACGACCTGCGTCGCCGCGTGGAACCGGTCGACGAGATCCTGAACCGGCTCGACTTCACCGAACGGCTCCTGGCGCAGGCCCGCGAGAAGGGCCTGTTGCAGGCGCCCAGGGAACGGTAGGCCTCGGTGGACTGGGTCGGTCTCGTCGCGGTCGTGATGGTCTTCGGCACCGGCATGGTGGGCATCGTCGCGTTCAGCCCCATCGGCCGGGCCATCTCCAACGCCATCCAGAAGAAGAGTGGCGTGATGCTGCCGCCGGAAGTTCAGGACCAGATGGACGAGCAGGAGGAGCGGCTCGAGGCGCTCGCGCGGCAGGTGGGCGAGCTGGCCGAGCGGCAGGATTTCGCCGAGCGGCTGCTCGCGCAGGCGCGCGAGAAGGGTGCGCTGCCCGCGCCGAAGGATCACTGAGACGTGGAGGACATTCTCGCGATCGTGATGGTGTTCGGCACCGGGATGGTGGGCATCATCGCCTTCAGCCCGATCGGCCGAGCCATCGCGAACGCGATCAACCGCCGGAGCGGTGGCACGCCGCCGCCGGAGCTCGCCGCCGCGGTGGACGACCTGGCCGACCGGGTCGAGTCCCTCCAGCGGCAGGTGGGCGAGCTGGCCGAGCGGCAGGACTTCGCCGAGCGGCTGCTGGCGCAGGCGCGCGAGAAGGGACTGGCCGCCGGGGGAGGTGCGCCGTGATGCAGGGACCGTCGCCGGGCGAGATGGCCCCGATCGTGATTCCGGTCTTCGGAATGCTCACCGGCCTCGCGATCACCGGCTTCGTGGTGCTCGGCCCCGTGGGCCGGGCGGTGGGGCGCGTGCTGCTGCACCTCTTCGGGGTGGAGCGGCAGACGGCCCTGCCGGCGGCGGACGTCGCCCAGCTGCGCGCGCTGCTCGAGGACCAGGTCGACCGGCTCGAATCGCAGCAGCGCCAGCTCGCCGAGCTGGCGGAGCGGCAGGACTTCGCCGAGCGGCTGCTCGCGAAGGCGCGGGAGAAGGGGTTGCCGGCGGGCGGAGGCGGGCAGTAGTGCAGACGCCGCCGTTCATGCCGCCCCAGGTGTACGTGAACGGATCTCGCGGAGCGGCAGGACTGTGCGGAACGGTTGCTGGCGCAGGTGCCCAACCAGCCGCGCCTCCCTGGCGCCGGGAACGTCGCCGGGTGAAACATTGATGGTGGCCCTCGCGGGCCGCCGTCCCTAAGGAGTGGCCATGGTCAGTCGGGAGGACGTGGAGGGCTTCATCGCGCGGCTGGAGGCCGAGGGCGTCCACGCGCGCGAGGTCGAGCCCGGTCTGTGGGTCTTGAACGCGAACGGGGACGGGCCGGACGTCGCCGTCCACTACGCGCCGCCGGTGGTGGTGCTGCGCGTCAAGGTCATGACGCTGCCCAAGAAGCTGAAGAAGCCGGACCTGTACCTGCACCTGCTGGAGCTCAACGCCAAGGACCTGGTGCACGGCTCCTACGGGGTGGACGGCAACGACATCGTCCTCTCCGACACGCTCGAGCTGGAGAACCTGGACTTCAACGAGTTCCAGGCGAGCTTCGAATCCATGACGCTGGCGCTGGCGTCGCACCTGGCGACCCTGGCTCCTTACCGGGAAGCGTGAGGCGATATGGGAATCTTTGACCGTCTGTCCACGCTCGTCCGGTCGAACCTCAACGACCTGATCTCCAGCGCCGAGAACCCGGAGAAGATGCTGAACCAGCTGATCCTGGACATGCGGAGCCAGCTGGCGAAGGCGAAGCAGCAGGTGGCGGCGGCGATCGCGGACGAGAAGAAGCTCCAGGCGCAGGCCGAGCAGGAGAAGAAGCAGGCCGAGGACTGGGAGAAGCGCGCCATGCTGGCCGTCCAGGAGGGGCGCGACGATCTCGCCAAGCAGGCGCTGCTGCGGCACTCGGAGCACATGGAGGCCGCGGTTCAGCTCGACGACACCTGGCGCAAGCACGCTGGGGAGACCGAGGCGCTCAAGAACTCGCTGCGGGCGCTGAACGACAAGATCGAGGAAGCCAAGCGCAAGAAGAACATCCTGGTGGCGCGGCAGCGGCGCGCCGAGGCGCAGAAGCGCATCCACGAGACGATGGGCTCGATCAGCGACAAGAGCGCGTTCGAGACCTTCGAGCGGATGGCGGAGCGCATCGAGCAGAACGAGCGCAAGGCGCTGGCGGCGGCCGAGCTGAGCGAGGAGCTGTCGGGCGACTCGCTCGCCAAGCAGTTCGAGCAGCTCGAGTACAAGGCCGACGCCGACACCCAGCTGCTGGCGCTCAAGCAGAAGATGGGGCTCCTGGGGCCCGGCAAGGCCGAGCAGCCCAAGCAGCTCGGCACGGGCAAGACCGCCGACGTGCACGACGCGGAGGTGGTCGAGGAAGGGGAGGACGAGGCGCCGCCGCGCAAGAAGGGCTGACCCGTGAGCGACGCCGTCCCGGCGGCGCGGCGGGCGGCGCCGCTGCTGCTGGCGCTGCTGCTGGTCGCGATCCTGCTGCTCCTGCTCCGGATCGCGGATCTGCTCCTGCTGGTCTTCATCGCCGTCCTCGTCGCGGTGTACCTGTCCGCCGTCACCGCGGTCGCGGTGCGCTGGGCGCGGCTGCCGCGGCCGCTCGCACTGGCGCTCGCCATCCTCGCCACCCTGGCGGCGTTCGCCGCGGTGGCGGCGCTGGTGGCCCCGCCCGTCGTGCAGCAGACGCAGGACCTGATCGCCGCCGTGCCGCAGTACCTCACCGGGCTCGACGCGACCATCGCCGGCTGGGCCCGCCGCATCCCGATGCTGCGCCGCGCCGGGCTCACGGCCGGGGAGACCGGGCTGGTCTCGAGCGCGCTCCGGGACGCCGTGGCCTTCGTGCGTCACGGCATCATTCCCACCGCGACCGCCACCGGGCTGGTGGTCATCGAAGGCATCGCGGTGCTGGTGATGGCCGTGTACCTCGCGGTGCATCCCGCCCTCTACCAGGAGGGCGCGCTCGCCCTGGTGCCGCCGAAGCACCGCAGCTTCGCCCGCGCCATCCTGCTCGACCTGGCGGCGACCCTGCGCGCGTGGGTGGGCGCGCAGCTGTTCGAGATGGTGGTGCTCGCGATCCTCACCGGCGTCGGACTGTGGCTGCTCGACGTCCCCTACTGGCTGGCCTTCGCCATCTTCACCGGCGTCGTGGCCCTGATCCCGTTCTTCGGCACGCTGTTCTCCACGGTGCTTCCCGCCCTGCTCGTGCTGCCGGACCGCGGCGTCCTGATCGCGCTGGCCGTGGCCTCCGTGGGCGTGGGGGTCCACCTGGTCGAGGCCAACCTGGTGGGCCCGCTCGTGATGCACCGGCGGGTCGCGCTGCCACCCGTGCTCACCATCCTCAGCGTGCTGATCGCCGCGGAGCTGTCCGGGCTCCTGGGCATGCTGGTCGCCGTGCCGGCGCTCGCGGTCGTCATCGTGCTGGTGCGCCACGTCCTGATCGACCGCGCGTACGGGGCCGGCGCGGCCGAAGTGGTGCTGCCGCCCGCCGTGCTCGTCACGACCCGCGAAATGCCGGTGCCGGCGGCGGCCCGATCCCCCACCGCCTAGGCGCCCCGGTGCCGTGACGCCGCCCAGGTTCCTCGTCATCGCCGAGGGCGCGTTCGGGCCCGAGACGTCCAAGACCGCGGTCTGCGCCATCCGCTACGTGCCCGAGCGGGTCGTGGCGGTCCTGGACAGCCGGGCGGCGGGCCGCACGGCGCAGGACGTGCTCGGCTTCGGGGGGAGCATCCCGGTCGTCGGCTCGCTCGAGGCGGGCCTGGCCCTCGGGCCCACCGCGCTGCTGGTGGGGATCGCGCCGCGCGGCGGCCGGCTGCCGGAGGAGTGGCGTGGCTGGATCGCCGCCGCCATCGACCGGGGTCTCGACGTCTGGAGCGGGCTGCACACGCGCCTCGGCGACGATCCGGACCTGGCGGCGCGGGCGCGCGCCCGGGGCGTCCGCCTGTTCGACCTCCGCCAGCCGCCCGACGGCCTCACCGTCTCGAACGGCCGGGCGCGACTGGTGGACGCGCTGGTCGTCCTCACGGTCGGCACCGACTGCAACACGGGGAAGATGACCGCGCAGCTCGAGCTGCTGCGGGGCCTCGAGGCGCGCGGCATCCGCGCCCGCTTCGTGGCGACCGGCCAGACGGGCATCCTCATCGCGGGCCGGGGCATCGCGGTGGACGCCGTGCCCGCCGACTTCATCGGCGGTGCGGCCGAGCAGATGGTGCTCGAGGCGGCTCCCGGCGCCGACGTCGTGCTGGTCGAGGGGCAGGGCAGCCTCATCCATCCCGGCTACGCGGGCGTCACGCTCGGCCTGCTGCACGGCTCGGCTCCCGCCGCGATGATCCTCTGCCACCAGGCGTCGCGGCGCCTGGTCGGCGAGTACTACAAGGGCTCCGCGTGGGTCCCGATCCCGCCGCTGGCCGACGTGGTGCGGGTCTACGAGCAGGCCGCCGGCTGGATCGCCGCGTCGCGGGTGATCGGCATCGCCCTCAACACCTACGACCTTGCCGGGCGCGAGGCCGCCGCCGCCGTCGAGCGCGCCGGCAGGGAGACGGGGCTCCCGGCCACGGACCCCGTGCGGTTCGGCGCCGGTCCCCTGGTCGAAGCCGTCGTCGCGGCGGCGGAGCAGCGCCGGCGCGCGCGCGCCGGCCGGCCCGCGTAGGATCGCGCCACCCTCCGTCGCTTCCGGTACCGCGGTCCACCCCGTCCCGCATTAGGTTCGCGCCGCCTCGAAACGAGGCGGTGCGGCGCGGGCGCTGGCCCCTCCGTTCATCCATTGCCTAAGGAGCGAGCCATGAAGCGGAGCCTCTTCGCGCTGGTGTCGGCGCTGGCCCTGGCGGGCAGCCCGGCGCCGGCCCACGCCAAGAACGTCATCTTCTGCATGATCGAGGCGGTGGCGGAGTGCGACGCGCGGTTCCCGGCGGGTGACTACCGGAACACCTCCATCCGGGGGTGGTGCTACATGATCACCACGGGCATGTGCGCGGCGAGCTGAGCGACACGGACTGCTTGGACCGGGGGAGATGGGAGTGAGGTTCATGGGACGGGCGTCACGCCGCATCAGCCGCCGGGGCCCGGCCGTCGCCGCCGCCCTGGCGGCGCTCGGCTGGGTGGCGTGCGCCGCGGACGGCGTCCAGCCGGTCGCCACCGAGGCGTCGCTCGTGCGGGTGGCGGCGGCCGCGCACCGGGACGTCTACGGCCGTCCGGTCGCCCTGGCGCCGCTGTTCGCCGGCCGGGCGGTGCTCTACGTCTTCCGCAGCGACTGCCCGCACTGCGCGGCCGACATGGCGGCGGCGCCCGCGCTCGCGGCGCGGCGCGGCGCCCCGGCCGTCATCCTGGTGTCCCGCGAGAGCGCGGCGCGGCTGCGCGCCGTGCTGGGGCCGCAGCCGCCGGAGCGCCTGATCGTGCTGTCCGACAGCGACGGCGCGATCACCCGAGAGGCGCTGCCGACGCGGTTCGTGCCTAGGTTCGTGGGCGCGGCGGGCTTCCGGGTGAGGCTGGACGTCACCGGCGACCGCGGCGCGGGCCTCGCCGCCGCCCTCGCCGCCCTGGAGAGCCGGCCGTGAGCGCACCCCTGGTCGAGGCCGGGTGCGCGCTGCGGCGCCTCGCACGCCGCCGCACGGCTCCGGCCACGCTGCTCGTGGGCGCCGTCCTGCTCGGGTACGCGGCGGCGGTGAGGCCGGTCGCGACCGCGCGCGATGCGCTGTCGGCGTCGTCGGCCATCGGGGCGGTCGTGGTGCTGTTCCTGTCCGCGGGCGTCGTCGCCGACGACCGGGAGCGCGGGCGCCTCGCCTTGGCCGCCACGCATCCCTCGCCGCCGGCGGTCTGGGTGGTCGGGCGCTGGCTCGCCGTCGCCGCCGTCGCGGTGGCCGTCTTCGCCGTGGCCGCGGCCGTGCTGCTCGAAATCGCGCGTGCGCCGGAGCCGCCGGTCGGCGTCGCCCTCGCCGCGGCGGCCGCGCTCGCGCACCTCGTGGCGCTCGCGGCGCTGGCGGTGGCGCTCTCGTGCAGCGTCGGTTCCACCGCGCAGGTGCTGGTGCTGCTGGCCGTGCTCGGGCTCGGGGCCGTGCCCCCGGAGATCGCCGCCCAGGCGCTCGGCGCTGCCGCGGGCGCCGTGGCGCGGGTTGCCTGGGCCGTGCTCCCGACCTCGTGGGCGCTGAGCCGCCTGCACGAGTGGGCCCTGGCCGCCGGGCCGCCGGCGCCGGCGCTCGCCCTCGGCCTGGCGCTCCAGCCGGCGCTGTGGCTCGGCGCGGGCGTCCGACGGCTCGCCGGCAGCGAGCTCGCGGCGCGGAGCGGCTGATGCGCGCCACGCTGCTGGCCCGGGAGCTGCGCCGCACCTTCGGCACCGGACACGGGCGAGCGCGCGTGCGCGCGCTGGACGGGGCCGACCTGGTGGCGCTCGCCGGCGAATGCGTCGGGCTCGTGGGACCCAACGGCGCCGGCAAGTCCACGCTGTTCGGGGTCGCCGCCGGGCTGCTCGCACCGGACGCGGGCGAGATCTGGGTGTGCGGGCGGTGGCCCCGCTCCCGGGAGGCGCGGCGGCTGGTGGGCTACGCACCGGAGCGGCCCGCCTTCTACCCGGAGCTCACCGTACGCGAGGTGCTGGCGCGCTTCGCCGCGGACCACGCGCGCGCCCGGCCCGCGCGCCGCACTCTGGTGGACGCGGCGCTCGAGCTGGGAGGTCTCGTGGCCTGGGCCGACCGCCGTGCGGCCGCGCTGTCGCTCGGCGTCGCCCAGCGGCTCGCCTTCGCCCAGGCGGCCCTCGGCCGGCGGGAGCTGGTGCTGCTGGACGAGACGCTGTCGGGGCTCGACCCCCTGGCGCAGCGCGACGCCCGCGAGCGCATCCACGGGCTGCTGGACCGCGGCGTCACCGTGGTCATCGCCTCGCACGACCTGGCCACGGTCGAGCGGCTGGCCTCGCGGGTCGCGATCCTGCAACAGGGCCGCACCATCCGGGTGCTGGAGTCCAGCGACCTCGCGCGGGAGCTGTCGCTGGTGCTGGTGGTCGAGGGCTCCCCGCGCGCCGCCGCGCGCATCCTCGCGCAGCGCTATCCGGACGTGTGGTGCGAGCCCGCCGGCGCCCGCGTCGCCATCGGCCCGCGCGAGACGCCCGAGGGCATCCTGGCCTACTGCCGCGAGCACCGCATCGGCGTCCGTGCCTCGCGCGTCGTGTCGCGCACCCTCGAAGAGGCGGCGGTCGCCGTGCTCGCCGGGGCGGGGGCGGGGGCGGGATGAGATCCGCCGCCCGGTCGCTGCTGCTGCCGCTCGAGGGCCTGTGGGCGCCTGGCCCCGCCATGGACGTCGCCGGCTCGCGCCGCGCGCTCCTGGCGCTCGCCGCCCTGCTGCTGCTCCTCGCGGCCCTCGGCGCCGCGTCCCTCCCCCGCCTGCTCGCGCTGCTGGGGGAGACGCTGGGCGGCGGCGCCGCGGCGGCGGCGCACGCCGACGCGCTGCGCGCGGGCCTGGCGCGGTACCTGGTGGCCGACCGGCTGCTGCCCCCGGTGCCGATCGCGCTCGCCGCGACGCTGGTCGCGATGGTCGCCACGCCGGCGCTCGCCGGGCGTCGGGTCGCCGGCCGCGCCGTGTGCGGCGTGCTCGCGGTGGGGGCGGCGCCGCTCGTCGTCCAGCGCCTCGGCGAGCTGGCGGTGGTCTGGGCCACCCCCGCCGCCGGGCTCGTGCCGGGCGACGTCGCGGCACTGGCCGCCCGCTTCAACGTGGGCGCCGCGGGCCTGCTCGCCGCCGTGGGCCAGTCGCCGGCCGGTGCGCTCAGCGTGGCCGCGGAAGCGGCGAACGCCATCGGCCTGTGGGTGGTCGCGCTGTGGGGCTGGGGCCTGGCGCGGCTCGATCACGACGCCGCGCCCGCCGGACCGGGCCTGCCCGCCTGGCCGTTCGTCCTCGCGGTCGCCGCCTACGGCGTCGCGTACGCGCTGTACGCGGTGCTCTTCCCCTACTACCTCGTGCTCGTGATGGGCGCGCCGTAGCCGAGGCGGACCGGGCGCCTCGCGGTTGAACCCGGCCGCGCGCGTGGGTAGCTTGGCACCGCCGTGAGCGCTCCCCTCGGTCTCCTCAAGGCGTCGGTCGTCCTCAGCAGGGTCGAACTCCGCGTCCCTCGCTGGGACGTGGACCTCGATCTGGTGCTGCGCGGCCTCGGCAAGGCCCTCGTCATTCTCGCCGCGGCGTATCTCGCGCGCTGGGCCGTGCACCGCCTGTCGCACCGCATCGAGGCGCGGGCGGTGCCGGGCGATCCGCTCACGCGGGGACACCGCGTCCAGCGCGCCACGACGCTGGCCCAGCTGCTCCGGCACGTCGCCGCCATCGTCATCGCGATCGTCACGGGGCTCCTGGTCCTCGACATCTTCATCAACATCGGGCCCCTGCTGGCGGGCGCCGGCGTGCTCGGCCTGGCCGTGTCGCTGGGGTTCCAGAACGTGATGAAGGACATCATCACCGGGTTCCTGATCGTGCTCGAGGACCAGTACGTCGTCGGCGACCGGGTGAGGATCGGCGAGGTGGAGGGCACGGTCCACCAGCTGACCCTGCGTGCCACGGTGGTGCGCGACGACGCCGGCGCGTTGCACTACCTTGCCAACGGGTCGCTCACGGCGGTGGCGAACCTCTCGCGTCGGCCCGGCCCCGCGGGCGCGGCGGGGCAGGCCCCCCGGTGACGCTGCGGCTGTTCAACACGCTCTCCCGCGCGGTGGAGCCGTTCGCGCCGCTCGCGCCGCCCGGGGTCACGCTCTACACCTGCGGCCCCACGGTGTGGAACTACGCCCACATCGGCAACTTCCGGACCTTCGTGTTCGAGGACGTGCTGCGCCGCTGGCTCGAGTGCTCCGGCTACGGCGTCACCCACGTCATGAACGTCACCGACGTGGACGACCGCACGATCAACGCCGCCATCGCCGCCGGCGTGCGGCTGCCCGAGCACACGGCGAAATACCTGCAGGCGTTTTTCGACGACTGCGCGTACCTGCGGCTCGAGCCCGCCACGCACTATCCGCGCGCCACCGAGCACGTTCCGCAGATGGTCGCGCTGGTCGAGCGGCTGCTGGCGCGCGGCGTCGCCTACCGGGGCGAGGACGGCTCGGTGTACTTCGCCATCGGGCGGTTCCCCGCCTACGGGAAGCTGTCCCGCATCGACGCGCGCGAGATCAAGGTCGGGGCGCGGGTCAGCTCCGACGAGTACGCCAAGGAGGACGCGCGCGACTTCGTGCTGTGGAAGGCGGCCAAGCCGGAGGACGAGGCGGCGGAAGCGGCGTGGGACGCGCCGTTCGGCCGGGGACGCCCCGGCTGGCACCTCGAGTGCTCGGCGATGAGCCAGCACTACCTTGGCGAGACCATCGACCTGCACGCGGGCGGCGTGGACCTGATCTTCCCGCATCACGAGGACGAGATCGCCCAGTCGGAGGCGGCGAGCGGGAAGCCGTTCGTGCGCACCTGGCTGCACGGCGAGTTCCTGCTGGTCGAGGGGACCAAGATGTCGAAGCGCTACGGGAACTTCCTCACCGTGCGCGATCTGCGGGACGACGGCTGGGACGCGGCGGCCCTGCGCCTGCTGTTCGCGTCCACCCAGTACCGCAAGCAGCTGAACTTCACCGACGAGGGGCTGCGGGCGGCGGAGGCCGGCGCGGCCCGGCTGGGCGAGCTGCGGCGCCGGCTGGCCCGGAGCCCTGCCGCCGCGGGGGCGGATGCGGCGGCGGGCGCGGCCGCGCCGCTCGCTCCGGCGGCGGACCGGCTGCTGGCCGAGTTCACGGCGGCGATGGACGACGACCTGGACACGCCCCGGGCGCTGGCGGCGCTGATGGAGTTCGTGCGCGAGGCGAACGCGGCCCTGGACGCCGGCGGCGGCGACGCCGCCGACCGGGCGCGGGCGGTCGAGATCTTCGACCGCACGGCGGGGGTCCTGCAGGTGGTGGGGCGCGATGCCGAGATCCTGCCGGCGGAGCCGGGCGCGCGCCTCGTCCCGGGCGGGGCCGCGGCCGGGCCCGGCGGCCCCCTGGGGCCACCCGCGGCCGGCGAGGACGTGGACGCGTGGGCCGCGCGGGTCGCGGACGAGCGCCAGGCCGCCCGGATGGGGAAGGACTGGGCCCGGGCGGACCTCGCCCGCACGCTCCTGGCGGAGCAGGGCTACGAAGTGCGGGACGGCAAGGACGGCCGGCCGCGGCTGCTCCGAAAGCGGCCTCCCACCACGACTTGACCCTCGGCAGAGCCCCCATTAAGCTTGAAGGCTGGCGCAAACTCGACTGATGGGCGCGCTGACGTAGCTCAATCGGTAGAGCAGCTGATTTGTAATCAGCAGGTTAAGGGTTCGAGTCCCTTCGTCAGCTCCAGTGGTGGCGGCAAGGAGAATTCGGCCATGGCTCGACATTCCACCCCGCGGAACCGCACGCGGGGTGGTCTGTTCAGCGGCCGTGGAGGCCTGGAGGGGCGTCGGGGTGGGGTGCCCGAGTGGCTAAAGGGAGCAGACTGTAAATCTGCCGGCTTCGGCCTACGAAGGTTCGAATCCTTCCCCCACCACTGCGGGCGTAGCTCAGTTGGTAGAGCATCAGCCTTCCAAGCTGAGGGTCGCGGGTTCGAGCCCCGTCGCCCGCT
>DATJUT010000070.1 GCA_035502185.1 Gemmatimonadales bacterium | reverse complement strand
CGATCACCTGGTCGAGCGTGCGCACCGTGTCGTACAGCTCCGGCAGGCTCACGTGATGGCCGTCCTCGTCGTAGCCGAGCTGCGGCAGCACGCCGGGGTTGCCCAGGCTGGGAGCCTCGCTGTACGCGGTCGCCATCACGGCGTCGCGGTCGGCGAGGTTCGCCAGCCCGGGGATGCCGCCCATGTGCGAGCACGAGCCGAAGGCGACGAGCACCTGCGCCTTGCGACGCAGCAAGTGCACCATCTCCTCCTGCTCGGTGCTGCGCACGGCGCCGTTGATGAACGCCGCGGCCAGCGAGCCGTCGGCCATCGCCTCCACGTCGTGGCGCTTGAAGTCGAGCGCCACCGGCCAGAAGACGATGTCCACCGCGGCCGTCACGTCGAGCACCTGCTCGGCGAGGTCCACCACGGCTTCCTCGCACCCGCCGCACGAGGCGCACCAGTAGAACGCGACCTTCGGCTTGGCCGTCATGGAACCAACGCCTCCTCGGCGTGCTCGGGCACCCGCTCGGACGGAATGACCAGGTTGAGCGGCCCGAGCTCCCGCACCTTCTCCACCATGTCGTTGACCACCGTCTTGAGCGGCTCAGCCTCGGACGCCGAGATCCACTCCAGCCGGAACCGGTCCTTCTCGATGCCGAGCTCCATGAGCATCCGGTGCAGCAGGGAGTAGCGGCGCAGCTGCTTGTAGTTGCCGGACTCGTAGTGGCAGTCGCCGGGATGGCACCCGCCGATCAGCACGCCGTCCGCGCCCTTGGCGAACGCCTCGAGCACGAACTGCGGGTCGATCCGCCCGGAGCACATCACGCGCACCACCCGCACGTTCGGCGCGTACTTGAGCCGGGTCGTGCCCGCGAGATCGGCCGCCAGGTACGTGCACCAGTTGCAGAAGAAGGCCACGATCCTGGGCTCGAACCGCTCCTGAACCGCCGTCGCCCCTGCGGCCGTTTCCTTGGTCGTCTCAGGCATATGCCAGCACTCCCCCGATCTCGTCGTAGATCTCCTCGTCCTCGAACATGTGCTGCCGCGCCGAGCCCGAGGGACAGACCGACACGCAGGTGCCGCAGCCCTTGCACAGCACCTCGTTGACCCGCGCCACGTTCTTCTCCTCGTCGAAGCCGATCGCGCTGTACGGGCACATCGCCACGCAGGTCTTGCAGCCCGAGCAGTCCTCCTCGACGATGTACGCCGTGTTGGGCTCCAGCTCGATGTGCCCCGCGTTGATCAGCGAGAGGGCCTCGCCCGCCGCGGCGCCGGCCTGGGCGACCGTGTCGGGGATGTCCTTCGGTCCCTGGCACGCGCCGGCGATCCAGATGCCGTCGGTGAAGGTCGACACGGGGGCGAGCTTGGGATGGCGCTCCGTGAACCAGCCGCCCGAGGCGCAGGTGATGTTGAACATCCGCCGCACCTCCTCGGCGTCGGCCCGGGGCTCGAGACCGGTCGCCAGCACCACCATGTCCACCGGGATGTTCCGCATCCGGCCGACCAGCGTGTCCTCGGCCCGCAGCACCACCTGCCCGTCGCCGTCGGGCGACGGCAGCACCTCCGCGACCTTGCCGCGGATCATGTGCGTGCCTTCGTCCGCCACGCGGTTGTAGAACTCCTCGAACCCCTTCCCCGGGGTCCGCATGTCGATGTAGAAGTTGAAGACTTCGGCGCCGGTCCGTTCCTGCAGCAGGTGCGCCAGCTTCAGCGAGTACATGCAGCACACGCGCGAGCAGTGCTTGTTGGTGTGCTCGTCGCGGCTCCCGACGCAGTGGATGATGCCAACGCTGCGCGGCGTCTTGCCGTCGCGCAGCACCACCTCGCCGGCCGTGGGCCCCGAGGCGTTGAGCAGCCGTTCCACCTCGAGCGCCGTGTACACGTTGGGGTACTTCCCGTAGCCGTACTGCGGCACCCGCTTGGCGTCGAAGACCTTGAAGCCGGTCGCCAGCAGGATCGTCCCGACCTCGATCTCCTCCACCGTCTCCTGCTGGTCGAAGTCGATCGCGTTCCGGTCGGCGCAGGCCTCCACGCACGTCTTCTTGCACTTGTGCGACTTGAATTCGATGCAGGCTTCGGGATCGATGGTGACGATCTGCGGCACCGCCTGCGGGAACGGGAGGTAGATCGGCCGGCGCTTCGACATGCCGAGGTTGAACTCGTCGGCCCACTTCGGGGTCTGGTAGATGCAGGCGTCGATGCACTCCTGGCAGCCGATGCAGGCGTCCTCGACGATGTACCGCGGCTTGCGGCGGACCTTCACCTTGAAGTTCCCTACGTAGCCGCTGACTTCCTTCACCTCGCTGTAGGCCCACAGGGTGATGTTCTTGTGGGACTTCACCTGGGTCATCTTGGGCGTGAGGATGCACGCGGCGCAGTCCAGCGTCGGGAACGTCTTGTCGAACATCGCCATGTGGCCGCCGATGGTCGGCTCGCGCTCCACCAGCCAGACGTGCTTGCCGGCGTCGGCGAGCGTCAGGGCCGCGTGGATGCCCGCGATGCCGCCGCCCACCACCAGCGCCGTGTCCTTGACCGGCACCCGCCGCGTCTCCAGCGGCGTCTGGTGCCGCACCCGCGCCACCGCCGCCCGCACCAGGGCGTCGGCCTTCTCCGTCGCGGCCGCCTTGTCGGTGTGCACCCAGGAGGCGTGCTCGCGGATGTTCACCATCTGGAACTGGTACGGGTTGACGCCCCCCGCCCAGACCGCCCCGCGGAAGGTCTTCTCGTGCAGGTGCGGCGAGCACGACGC
This sequence comes from Gemmatimonadales bacterium, assembly GCA_035502185.1. Lineage (NCBI taxonomy): Bacteria > Pseudomonadati > Gemmatimonadota > Gemmatimonadia > Gemmatimonadales > Gemmatimonadales bacterium. The sequence goes on along the minus strand of DATJUT010000070.1, from coordinate 15,443 downwards.
CACCACGATCCGGTTGAGCTGATGGTCCTTGATGTCGTTCTTGATCAGCTCCTGCCCGGGATCGGAGCACATGTACTTGTACTCCCGGGAGACTACGACCCCCGCGAGCTTCGAGGCGTGCTCCGCGACCGCGTGCACGTCGATCGTCCCCGCGATGTTGCTGCCGCAGTGGCAGACGTAGACTCCGATCCTCACGGCGTTGCCGTCACCGTGCTCAGGCGTTTGCATGTGCGCTCCTGACGACGTGCTGCGAACGAGGGTCGTGGGACGGTCGGGTGGGTCGCCCGCCACGGCGGGCGTCGTCTGGTGCTCGGGTTCCGGCGTCACCGGGCTCGACGGTGAGCCTGGGGGTGGCGCTCATCTCCAGCCTCCCACGCGGACGGTCACTCCAAAGCCGTGCAACCCAAGGGGAAGCAAGGGATATGCCAGCAAGACCGGAAACGAGTTGCGAGAAAGGAGTTGCGAGAAGGGCGCCAGGACGCGCTTTGGGCGCGCCGGCCCCGGAAGCGGTCAGGAATGCACACCAAAACGGCGCACCGCCGGCCTCCGCGACGGGGAGCTTTTGCCGCGAAAACACGCCGCCCCGGCACTCACATGCGCGCCGGGGCGGGTGAACGTCCGTTCCGAATCACGACTCCAGGTGTCGGCTATCGCGCCTTCGCCGCCGCGCCGAGCACCGGCGTCAGCAGCTGGTCGAGCGTGACGCCCTTGAGGGCGATGGAGTAGCTCACGCGCGTCGAGGGGATCGGAATACGCACCAGGCGCGCGAGGTCGATGGGCGTGCCGATAGCCACCGCCTCCACGCCTCCCTCGGCCGCGCGCGCGATGGTGGCCTCGAGGTCCTTCACCTGCTTGTCACCGTAGCCCAGGGCCGGGAGCGCGCGCTTGACGTGCTGGTACTTGTTCAGCGCCTCCGCGATCTCGCCCACGGCGAAGGGCCGGGGGTCCACCAGCTCCCGCGCCCCCGCGTCCCAGGCGGCGAGCACCGCGGCCCCGAAGGCCATGCCGCCGTGGGTGAGCGTCGGGCCGTCGTCGATCGCCAGCACCTTCTTGCCCTTGAGCACCGCGGGGTCGGCGGCCTTCACCGGACACGCCGCATCGACGACGCGCGCCCCGGGGTTCAGCTGCTTCACGTTCTCGCGCACCTTCGCGACCGCCTCCGCCGGCGCGGTGTCCACCTTGTTCACCACGACGACGTCGGCCAGCCGGACGTTGGTCTCGCCGGGGTAGTAGCTCGTTTCGTGGCCGGCGCGGTGCGGGTCGACCACGGTCATGTAGAGGTCGGCGCGGATGAACGAGGTGTCGTTGTTGCCGCCGTCCCAGAGGATGACGTCGGCCTCCTGCTCGGCGGCGTGCAGGATCGCGGCGTAGTCCACTCCGGCGAACACCACCGATCCGGTCGCGATGTGCGGCTCGTACTCCTCGCGCTCCTCCACGGTCACCTTGTGCGCCAGCAGGTCGGCCTCCGACGCGAACCGCTGCACGCGCTGGGCTTCGAGGTCGCCGTACGGCATCGGGTGCCGGATCACCGCCACGCGCTGGCCGTGCTCCCGGAGCCACGGCACCACCGCGCGCGACAGCGGGCTCTTGCCCGCCCCGGTGCGGGAGGCGCAGATGGCGACGACCGGGCGGCTCGACCGCAGCACGTGCTGCGCGCCGAGCAGCACGAAGTCGGCGCCGGCGGCGTTGCAGCGCGCCGCGAGGTGCATGACGTCCACGTCCGCCAGGTCGGAGTACGAAAGCACGCACTGGTCGACCTTCAGGGACCGGACCAGCTCCTCCAGCCGCTGCTCGGGGTGGATCGGGATGCCCCTGGGATAGCGCGGTCCCGCCAGCGAGGCCGGGAAGCTGCGCTCGGCGATGTGCGGGATCTGCTGGGCGGTGAAGGCGACGACCTCGGCGTCCGGGTCGTCGCGGTAGACGGTGAGGTAGTTGAAGAAGTCCCGGCCCGCGGCGCCGAGGATGAGGAGGCGCTTCATGCGGCGCCTCGCTTCTCGATGGACACGTAGGCCCGCTCCGGCGCCCCGACGTAGATCTGCCGGGGCCTCGCGATCTTCTGCTCCTTGTCGAGCAGCATCTCCTGCCACTGGGCGATCCAGCCGGCGGTGCGCGCGATGGCGAACAGCACCGGGAACATCGCCACCGGGAAGCCCATCGCCTGGTAGATGATCCCCGAGTAGAAGTCCACGTTGGGATACAGCTTGTGCTTGATGAAGTAGTCGTCGGCCAGCGCGATCTTCTCCAGCTCGAGCGCGATGTCGAGCAGCGGGCTGCTGCCGGTCACCTCGAGCACCGAGTGCGCGGCGGCGCGGATGATCTTGGCCCGCGGGTCGTAGTTCTTGTACACCCGGTGGCCGAAGCCCATCAGCCGCACCTCGCCCTTCTTGACCCGGGCGATGTAGGCGGGGATGTGGTCGGTGGAGCCGATCTCCCGCAGCATCTTCAGCACTTCCTCGTTCGCGCCGCCGTGGAGCGGCCCGTACAGGGCCGCGGTGGCGGCCGCGACCGCGCAGAACGGGTCCGCGTGGGAGCTGCCCACCGAGCGCATCGCGTTGGTGCTGCAGTTCTGCTCGTGGTCCGCGTGCAGGATGAACAGCAGGTCCAGCGAGCGCTCCAGGACCGGGTTGGGGATGAACGGCTCGCAGGCACCCGCGCGCTGCCCCAGCATCGAGATGAAGTTCCCCACGTACGACAGCGCCGGGTCGGGGTACGCATACGGCAGGCCGCGGCTGTGCCGGTACGCGTAGGCGGCCAGGGTCGGCATCTTGCCCAGGAGCCGGTAGATCTGGTGCTGCCGCGACCCCGGATCGAAGATACTCTTCGAATCCTGGTAGAAGGTGGACAGCGCGGCCACGGTGCTGACCAGCATCCCCATGGGGTGGGCGTCGTAATGGAACCCGTCCATGAACTTCTTGATGTTCTCGTGGACCATGTAGTGGGCCGCGACCTGCGCGTTCCACTCCTTCAGCTGCGCCTGGGTCGGCAGCTCCCCGTGGACGATGAGGTACGCCGTCTCGACGTAGGTGCTCTTCTCCGCCAGCTGCTCGATCGGGTAGCCCCGGTAGCGCAGGATCCCGCGGTCACCGTCGATGTAGGTGATGGCGCTGTGGCACGACGCGGTGTTCATGAACGCCGGGTCGTAGGTCATCAGGCCGAAGTCGTCGGCGCCTGCCTTGATCTGGCGCAGGTCCATCGCCTTGATCGTGCCGGTCGCGACCGGGATCTCGTAGCTCGCGCCGGTGCGGTTGTCGGTGATGGTCAACGTGTCCTTGGGCATTGCGGCACCTTGCTCTCGGGGCGAAACCGGATGCCTGTCGCGGGGGCGTCCTGCCTTCCCGCGTCGCAGCAAGCGTCATGCCAGGCAGCGTTAAGTATCGCCGGACACGACGATCTTGACGAGTCCGGTGGCGATGTCGTACACCCACCCGTGCAGGCGCGGCGCACCCGGCCGCCCGGCCGTTCCGCGGCGGATCACGTCCAGGCGCGAGAGGCGCTCGATCTGGAGGCGCACGTTCTCCTCGACCACCCGGCGGTGGTAGTCCTCCTCGGGGAGGGTGTGCCGTTCCTCTTCGAGCCCGCGGTCCACGGCCAGCCTGGCCCGGCGGGCGACGGCCAGCCACTCCCCCAGCTCGCCCCCGGGCGGCTGCGCGGCGCACGCCGCCTGGATGCCGCCGCAGCCGTAGTGGCCGCACACCACCACGTCGGCGATGCCCAGGTTGACGGTGGCGTACTGGAGCACCGCGGCGAGGTTGAGGTCGTGCCCGGTCACGATGTTGGCGACGTTCCGGTGGACGAAAAGCTCGCCGGGGCCGCAGCCCAGGATCTCCTCGGCGGGCACGCGTGAGTCCGAGCACCCGATCCACAGCAGGCGCGGCTGCTGGCCGAGCGCCAGACGCGCGAAGAACCCCGGGTCGCGCTCGCGCCGCGCCTCGGCCCAGCGGCGGTTGCGGTCGAGCAGGTCGTCGAGGGACATGGGCCGAGTATTCACCGGGCGGCGCCGGGCGGCAACCGGCGGGCGGGCGGGGCCGGTGAGCCGCCCCCGCGCCGCCTTCGACGACCTGCTGGAGGCGGTCCTGCAGATCCGGCCCGGCGAGGCCCGCCGGACCGCGCTCCTGTTCCTCCACCTGTTCCTGGCGTCGGCCGTGTTCTTCCTCGGCCGCACCGTCCGCGACACGCTGTTCCTCAGCCGCTACTCGCTCGCCGCCCTGCCGTGGATGTTCGTCGTGTACGGCGTGGCCTCCGCCGCCACCGTGGTGCTGTACGACCAGATCGCCGACCGGATGACGCGCCACCGCCTGATGCTGCTGACGGCGGCGGTGGGCCTCGCGACCTACCTGGCCACCTGGGGGGTGGTGCGCGCGCGGCTGCCCTGGATCTACCCGGTCTTCTACGTCTGGGCCGACATCATCGCCAACCTGTTCATCGTCCAGTTCTGGACGCTCGCGGGCGACCTGCACGATGCCCGCTCGGCCAAGCGCCTGTTCGGCACCATCGGGGCCGCGCGGCTGCTCGCGTCGGTCGCGGTGGGCCTCGGCACCGGCGCCGTGGTCCGCGAGATGGGCACCGACCAGCTGCTGTTCGTGCTGGCCGCCCTGAGCGCGGGCTTCGGCCTGCTGGCGCTCCCGCTGGTGCGCGAGCCGCACGCCGAGCACGCCGTCCGGGCCGGCGCGCGGCCGCGGCGGCGCGGCTCGCCGCCCGGCGTGACGACCGACCCGTACGTGCGTGCCCTCGCGGTCATCCTGCTGCTGGCCTTCACCGCCCTCAACGTCGGCGACTACCAGTTCAAGGCGATCGCCCGGGCCGCCTACAGCGAGGACCAGCTCGCGCAGTTCTTCAGCCTGTTCTACGCGGGCACCGGGATCGTCGCGTTCCTGTTCCAGATCCTCCTGACGCCGCGCATCCTGGCGCGTCGGGGCGTCGGGTGGGGCATGGCGGCGATGCCGTCGGTGTTCGGCGCCGGCAGCGCCGCGCTGCTGGCCCTGCCCCGGCTCGCCGTGGCCACGGTGATGAAGTTCGGCGACAACGCGTTCCAGTTCACGATCCAGGAGACGACGTTCCAGGCGCTGTACGTCCCGTTCCCGCCCGAGGCGAAGGCCAGGACGCGCGCCTTCCTCGAGGCCGTCGTCAAGCCGCTCGGCTACGCGCTCGCCGGCGTGGCGGTGATCGCGCTGGTGCCGGTGCTGCGCCGCCCCCACCTGCTGTCGTACGTCAGCATCCCGTTCGTGGCCGGGTGGGTGGCGATGATCCCGGTGGTGCGGCGCCGCTACCTGCGGCAGCTGGAGGCCACGCTGAGCGCGCGCGGCGCCCTGGCCCTCGACCACGACTACCTGCTCGACTCGGCCGGCCGGGGAGCGCTGATCCGCCGCCTCGAGGCCGGCGACCCGCGCCAGGTCCTGGTCGCGCTCGAGCAGCTCGCGGGCGATCCGTCGCCCGAGCTGGGCCGGGCGCTGGCGGCCCTCGCGTCGCACCCCGACGCCACGGTGCGCGCGGCCGCGCTCGCCCAGCTGGGGAGCCGGGCGGACGCGGACCCCGCCCCGGCGCGGATCGCGCTGGGGGACGGCGACGCCGGGGTGCGCGCCGCCGCCGCGGCGGCCTACGCCGCGCTGGCGAAGGACGACGCCGTGGACGCCCTGGTCCCGCTGCTCGCCGACCCGGCCGACGACGTGCGGGTGGCGGCCCTCTCCGGCCTGCTGGGCCACGGCGGCGTCGAGGGCGGGATCGAGGGCGGCGCGCAGCTCGCGAGGCTGCTGGCGTCGGCCGCGCCGGCCGACCGGGAGGCGGCGGCGCGGGCGCTGGACTCGCTCGGGCCGGCCGCGTACCGGCCGCTGCGCCGGCTGCTGGACGACCCCGACCCGGCGGTGCGCCGCGCCGCGCTCCGCTCGGCGCCCGGCGTCGCCGATCCCCGGCTGGTGCCCGTGCTGGTGGAGATGCTCGCCGACCCCGCGTGCCGCCGCCGGGCCGGCCGGGCGCTGGTGGCCGTCGGCGCGCCGGCGGTGCCCGCGCTGTGCGCGCAGCTCACCCGCAAGGGCGCGGCGCGACCCGTCAAGCTGCTGGTGCCCCGGCTGCTCCGGCGCATCCCGACGCCCGAGACCTACGAGCGGCTGCGCGCGCTGGTCCACGTGGAGGACAGCCACCTGCGGCTGAGGATCTGCGCCGCGCTGTCACACCTCCGGCGCTCGCTCCAGCTCCCGCCCGAGCCGGTCGAGGCCATCTACGCCCTGGTCCACGACGAGGTGCGGGAAACCTACGGCAACCTCTCCGGCTGGGAGGCGGCGCGCCCGATCTACTCCACCCCGCTGCTCGAGGAGGTGTTCGAGTTCCGGCGCGAGCGCGCGGTGCGGCGGGTGCTGCGGATTCTCGAGCTGCGCTACGACCCGGAGCCGATGGCGCTGGTGCGGGAGCGGGTGCTCGACCCCGCCCGCCGCGCCAACGCGCTCGAGGTGCTGGACACGCTGCTCGACGCACCCCTGCGGCCGCTGGTGATGCCGTTCCTCGACGAACTCCCGGTCCGCGAGCTGCTGCGCAAGGCCGGCACCCTGGTGCCCGCCGCGCCGCCGCCGCCCGAGTTCCTGCGCCGCCACTGCCGGCACCCCAACCCCTACGTCGTGCTGCTGGCGCTCGACGCGCTGGCCCGGCGCGCCGATCCCGTCGGCGGCGACGAGGGCCGGCGCACCCTCGGCCACCCCGACCCGCTGGCCCGGGAGGGCGCGCTGCACGCGGTGGCGGCGGCCGACCCCGCCGGCGCTCCCGCCCTGATCCGCCCGCTGCTGACCGACCCCGACCCCACGGTGGCGCGCCACGCCGCCAGGGCCCTGGCGCGCCTCGAAGGACGCGCCATACCGGAGGATCCCTTGTACGCCACGGTGGAGAAGATCCTGTTCCTCAAGAGCGCGCCGGTGTTCGAGCGCGTGAGCGGCGAGGACCTCGCCGCCCTCGCCCGGGTCGCCGACGTCGAGACCTTCTCGGCCGGGCAGACCGTCTTCCGCGAGGGCGACCTCGGCGACGCGCTGTACGTGGTGGTGCGCGGCCAGGTGGTCATCAGCAGTGGCGGCGAGCGGCTGGCCCTGCTGGGCCGGGGCGAGGCGTTCGGCGAGATGGCCATCCTCGACGAGTCGCCGCGCAGCGCCACGGCCGTCGCCGCGGAGGAGACCGAGGTCCTGCGGATCGGCAGCGAGGAATTCTACGAGATCCTGCACGAGCAGGTGGAGATCGCCGAGGGCGTCATCCGCATGCTCACGCGCCGGCTGCGGGAAGCCGACGCGGTCATCCAGCAGCTCCACGCCTCAGCGCGCTAGCGCGGGCTCCCGCACGTTCATCTCGCGCGCGATCGCCAGGCCGCGATCCAGCGCGCGACAGTTGATCTCGAACGCCTTCGGGCTCTTGGTCACGTGCTGCAGGCCGGCGACCAGGGCGTTGCGGTCGAGGACGTGCGCCTTGTGGGCCGCCCAGACGCCGAGCGACACCACGTTCATCGACCGGGGGCTGCCCAGCGCCGCCGCCTCGGCGCTGCAGTGCACCGCCATCACCGTCACGTCGGTGCGGCGCGGCAGGCGGGTGACCACGTCGGCGTTGAGCACGACCAGCCCGCCCGGGACCACCCCGGGCTCGAACCGGTCGAGCGACATGTCGTTGTAGACGACGAGGCTGTCCATCTGGGTCAGCACCGGCGAGCCGATCGGCACGTCGGAGATCACCACCTCGGTGCGGGACGTGCCGCCCCGGATCTCCGGACCGTACGAGGGCAGCCCGGTCGTGAAGAACCCGCGCTGGGCAGCCATGGCCGCCCAGGACAGCAGCTTGCCCATGAACACGGCGCCGTCGCCGCCGCTCCCCGAAATCATGATCCGCTCGATCATCGCGGCATCCCCCCCGGCGGCTCCTTGATCACCCCGGGCTTGTAGGCAGGCATCAGCGTCTCCACCACGTACTGGTGCGCGTCCACCGGGTCCAGCTTCCACCCCGACGGGCACGCGGACAGGATCTCGACCACCGACAGGCTGCGGTTCTTCTCCTGGTTCAGGAACGCCTGGCGGATGTACTTCTTGGTCTTCCGGATGCTGGGCGCGTCGTGCACCGAGGTGCGCACCGCGAACGAGCATCCCTGCTGCAGGGCCAGCGCCTCGGTCATCGTGACCGGGTAGCCGTGGTTCTTCACGTCGCGGCCCTCGGGCGACGTCGAGGTGACCATCCCCATGAGCGACGTCGGCGCCAGCTGGCCGCCGGTCATCCCGTAGATGGCGTTGTTGAGGAAGATGAGCACCGTCGGATCGCCGCGCGCCGCCGCGTGGAACGTTTCGCCGATCCCGATGCCCGCGAGGTCGCCGTCGCCCTGCAGCGTGAACACCCGCAGCTCCGGGTGCTGGCACTCGATGCCCCAGGCCACCGACGTGGCGCGGCCGTGGGCCGCCTGCTGCCAGTCGATGTCGATGTAGCGGTAGGCGAACACCGTGCATCCCACCGAGGCCACGCCGACCGTGACCTCCTGGATGCCCAGGTCGTGGATCACCTCCGCCAGCAGCTCGTGCACCGTGCCCTCGTCGCAGCCCGGGCAGTAGTGCATGTCGCCGATCCGCAGCGGGTCCTTGCCGAAGTGGAGGTGCTTGCGGACGTTGTCCACCGTGACCGCGCCGTCGGGACAGACCACGGCGCAGTTGCCGCACGCCGAGCACTTCACCAGCCCGCCCTCGGCCAGCCGCGTCGGCTTCACCCCGCGGTGGTTGAAGACGTCGGCGTACTCGATGATGTCCTCGGGGCACGCGGCGATGCACACGCCGCACCCCTTGCACACCTGGACGTCGAACTCCACCCGTGGCAGCACCGCGCCTGCGGTGGCCGTGCCGGTCATCGGGCACCTCCCTTCGGGAACTCCCGTTGCACCACCTCGGCGATCTCGTCCGGCGTGGGGATCACGCCACCCTGGCGTCCGTAGAACTTCACCGGGTCGATCCGGCCGAGGTCGAACAGCGCGCCCTTGACGTCCTCCACCATCTGGCCGGCGTTCATCTCCACCACCAGCCACTTGCGCGGCCGCCCGACCAGCGGACGGAACCCGTCCACCGGGAACGGGAACAGCGAGATCGGGCGCACCAGCCCGACCTTGCGGCCCGCCGCCCGCAGCTGGTCCACGGCCGTCCGGGCGATGCGGCCGGCGAGGCCGAACGCCACGATGATCACCTCGGCGTCGTCGGCCTGATACTCCTCCCAGCGCTGCTCCCGCTGCGCGATCTGCGCGTAGCGGGCATGCAGCAGCCGGTTGTGCGCCTCCAGCTCCGGCGGCTCGATGATGATGCTGTTCACCAGGTTCGCCGGGCGCCCGCCCTTGCGGCCGGTCGTGGCCCAGGGCTTCGGCGGCAGGCCCGTCTCGTCGAACTCCCCGAACGTCAGGTTCTCCCACATCTGCCCCAGCGTCCCGTCGAGGCACAGCAGCGTCGGCGTCCGGTACAGGTCGGCCAGCCGGATGCAGAGCATGGTGAGGTCCGCGCACTCCTGCACCGTCGCCGGCGCCATCACCGGCATCCGGTACCCGCCGTGGCCCCCGCCCTTCACCGACTGCCAGTAGTCCTCCTGCGAGCCGTACACCGTGCCCAGCCCCGGGCCGCCGCGCATCACGTTGACGATGAAACAGGGCAGCTCCGCGCCGGCGATGTACGAGATCCCCTCCTGCTTCAGGCTCACGCCCGGGCTCGAGGACGACGTCATGCAGCGCAGTCCCGCGCCCGCCGCCCCGTAGACCATGTTGATGGCGGAGATCTCCGAGTTGGCCTGCGTGTAGGTCTTGCCGATCTTCGGCAGGTGCTCCGCCATGTACTCCGGTATGTCCGTCTGGGGCGTGATCGGATAGGCGAAGTAGGCGTCGATGCCGCTCCGGATGGCCGCCTCGGCGATCGCCTCGCAGCCCTTGAGCAGCACTTCGCCCTCGACCGCACGCTCGGCCGCCGCGCGCGGTCCCGCCTCGAGCACCCCGGCTTCCGCCGTCATGTTGCGCTCCTGGCAATGGCGTCCCTGAGATCGCGGACCCACGACACCGAGCGGCCGCACTGCTCGCAACTCACCGCCACGTGCGGGCACGGCACCCCGTCCGCCTGGCACTCCGCGCACCGCGGCTCCGCTAGCAGCTCGAGCAGCTCGTCGAACTGCCGGAAGAAGATCGTCTGCGCCTCGACCGGCAGCGCAGCCCGGAGATCGCGCACCAGCCGCTCCTCCTGGACGAGCGCCGCCGCGCTCGTGGCTATCGGGTCCGGCCCCATTACCGGCGACACGTTCGCTCCTGGTCGCATGCGATGGTGAGGAGTGGCAAAAAGCGGACCAAACCCGTCGCCGTTTTGGTGTCCGGCAAACGGGAGTACGTCGGTCGGTGATGCGAGCGGCTACGAGCGGGAGAATGTCGCGGCGCGCAGCACCGCCTCGCGCACGGTCTCGAGGTCCGTGGGCTTCTCCAGGATGCGCCACGGCTCGAGGTGCTCCGCGGTCTGGACCTCGAGCAGGGAGGTGATGTCGCCCGAGACCACGACAATCCGGCTCGCCAGATCGGGACGCTCTTGCCGTGCCGCCTGGACGACGTCCCAGCCGCTGACCACCGGCATCTTGAGATCGAGCAGGATGGCGTCCCACTCCTGGCGGCGAATCAGGTCCAGCGCCTCCCCGCCGTCGCGGGCCGTGGTGACGTGCGCACCGAGGCGCGTGAAGTAGCGCGCCCAGGCGTTCCGGATCGCGTCCTCGTCGTCGGCCACCAGCAGCCGCAGGCCGGCGGCCCCGCCGTCCGAGCCGGCCGGCGCCGGAGCGGTCGCCGGCCCTGCGGCCGCCGGGGATGGGGGCGCCGGCGCCTCCCGCCGACCGGCCTCGGCCGCGGCGCCGCGCGACGCCGGGAGGCGCAGCTCGAACCGGGCGCCGCCCAGCGCGCTCGCGCCGAGGGTCAACGTGCCGCCGTGACCGTGGGCGATCTGTGCCGCCACGGAGAGCCCGAAGCCGCCGGCCCGGTCTTCGGTGGAGTAGAAGGGGTCGAAGATCCTGGTGCGCAGCTCGTCCGGGACGCCCGGGCCCGAGTCGTGCACGGCCACCACGACCGTATCCGACTCCGCGAACGTCTCCACCAGCACCCGCCGCTCGGCGGCGGCCCGGGCCGCGCTGCGCAGCGCGTTGGCCAGCAGGTTGACCAGGACCTGCTCGAGCTGCTGGGCGTCGGCCCGCAACGGGGGCAGTCCCGGCGCGAGGCGCGGCTCGAGGGTGACGCGCTCGGCGTCGAACTCGTGCCCGAGCAGGTCGAGGGTGCGCGTGACGAGGGTGTTCACCGACGTGCGCTTGCGCTCGCCCGGCCGCGCCCGCACGAAGCTCAGCAGCCCGGCCACCACCCGCCCCGCGCGCCGGGCGTGCTCCTGGATCAGGCGCATGGACTCGCGCGTCTCGTCCGACGAGGATGCCTGGAGCGCCTGGCTGGAGGTGGCCAGGACCACCTGCAGCGGGTTGTTGAGCTCGTGCGCCAGTCCGGCGGCCAGCTCGCCCACTGCCCGCAGCCGGTCGTGCTGCCGCAGCCGGGCCTCGAGGGCGCTGGTCATCTGGTTCACGTCGCGCGCCAGCTCGCCGAACTCGTCGTCGGACGCGACCGCCGCCCGGTGCGCCAGGTCACCCGCCGCGATGACCCGCACGTCGTCGTGGAGGCGGGCCATCGGGCGGACGACCCGGGCCCGCATCAACACCACGCTGGCCACCAGCAGCGCCAGGGCCAGCGCGACCGAGGCGGCGATCGCGACGCGGGCGCGGTCGGCCGCGGCGACCGCGCGTTCCTGGCCGGCCTGCGCCTCCTCCACGCTGGCGGCGACCAGCTCCGCCATCTGCGACGCGACGCGCCGGCGGTCGGCACTCGCCGCCGCGAGGTGCGCCAGCGCACGCTCCTGGCGCCCGGCCGCCTGCTCGGTCAGCGCCAGCGCGATGGCGGACTCCGCCGCGCTCACCAGCGAATCGGCCCGATCGAGACGCTGCCGGAACCGGAGCGGCACGTTGGCCATCAGGCGCGCGTCCCGCTCGGCCGCCAGGCGCGCGCGCAGCGCCCGCAGCTCGCCGAGGGCCCCCGGGTTGCCGGACCCGACCCAGCGGTAGGCCGCCGCCAGCGCATCCCGCAGGTCGCGTTCGCGCGTGGTCGCAGCCGAGTACAGCGCGAGGATCGGGGCCGTGGCCCGACGGTCCGCCTCGGCGTGGGGCGTCAACGCAATCACGGAGACGACGGCCAGCGCGGACAGGGACGCGAACGCCAGGGAGGCGATGATCCAGGACCAGCCGCGAATCGTGGGCTGCTTCATCTGCCGGCTTTCGCGGTCCGCGGGAACGGCGCCCGGCGGGTGCGGAACCCGCCGGGTCGGAGTATCATCAAGCCGGTTGCAATGTACCCCCGGGCTTCCGGCTTTGGTAACCAACCACCCCAGCCTCTGCGGTGACTCCATGACGAAATCAGCGTGGCTCGTTCTCCTCGCCGTCGCGACGGCGACGTCCGTCGCGCGCGCCCAGCAGCCGACCGGCCTCCCGATCGGCGCCGGCGTCCAGATCCGGCCCGGCGTCCCGGACACGTCGCCGTTCCGGCCGCTGGCATTGCCGGGTCCCGACGCCTTCCGGACCGGCGCGGGCACGCCCGGGCCGCTGTACTGGCAGCAGCGCGCCGACTACACGATCCGCGCGTCGCTCGACACCGCCACGATGGCGGTGCGCGGCGAGGAGACGATCCGCTACACCAACAACTCGCCCGACACGCTGCGCTACGTCTGGCTCCAGGTCGACCAGAACATCCAGTCGCCGACCAGCAAGTTCGCGCCGCTCACGCAGGCGGCGGCCGCCGGCTTCGGCATTCGCGGCGACACCGGCTACGTCGGCGGCTACACGCTGGAGCGGGTGAACGCGCTCCGCGCCGCGCGCCCCGGCGCGAAGCCGCTCGCGGCGCCCCTGACCTACCACGTCAACGCGACCATGATGCGCGTGGACCTCGATCGCCCGCTGCCGCCCCGGGGCGTGGCGCAGCTCGACATCGCGTGGCACTACGTGGTGCCGCGGCAGCAGGGACGGACCGGCCGCGAGCACTTCCCCGAGGGCTGGCTGTACGAGATCGCCCAGTGGTACCCCCGGATGGCCGTCTACGACGACGTGCGGGGCTGGAACACCGCGCAGTACCTCGGCAACGGCGAGTTCTACCTGGAGTACGGCGACATCGACTTCGCCATCACCGCGCCGGCCGACTACACCGTGACCGGCACCGGCGTGCTGCAGAACGCCGCCGAGGTGCTGACGGCGCGGCAGCGGGAACGGCTGGCGCTCGCGGTCAAGTCCGACACGACGATCCACGTCATCGCGGCGGACGAGGTGGGCAAGGCCGAGCTGCTGCCGCCGGGCACCGGCGCCACCCGCACCTGGCACTTCCAGGCGAAGAACGTGCGCGACGTGGCCTGGGCGGCGGCGCCCAACTTCATCTGGGACGCGTCCGGCTGGGAGGGGGTCCTGATCCAGGCGCTCTATCCGCCGGCCGGCCTGCCGCTGTGGTCGCAGGCCGCCGGCATGAGCCGGCACACGATCATGCACCACTCGCGCTGGTACCGGTACCCGTACCCGACGGCCATCAACGTGAACGGGCCGGTGGGCGGGATGGAGTACCCGATGATCGTGTTCTGCTCCGAGCGGCACGACGAGCACGGCCTCTACTTCGTCACGACCCACGAGCTGGGCCACCAGTGGTTCCCGATGATCGTGGGGAGCAACGAGCGGCTGTACGGCTGGCAGGACGAGGGATTCAACACGTTCATCGACTACTTCTCGTTCCACGACCGCTATCCCAACGACACGACCACCGCGAACGGCCCGGAGATGGGCCGCACCTCCGGCTGGTGGGTGAGCCTCCTCGCGCACTACACCGGCCGCGAGGCGCCGATCATGGAGCCGCAGGACCGCAACCCGCCGTTCCTGAGCGGTGCCCTGCACTACCCCAAGACGGCCCTCGGCCTGCACCTGCTCAGGACCGAGCTGGTGGACTCGACGCTGTTCGACCAGGCGTTCCAGGAGTACGCGCGGCGCTGGGCCTTCAAGCATCCGACCCCGGCGGACTTCTTCCGCACCATGAACGACGCCCTGGGCGAGGACCTGTCCTGGTTCTGGCGCAGCTGGTTCTTCCGCAGCGACCACCTGGACCAGGCCGTGGACTCGGTGACCCAGCGGGACACGGCGGGCGCGTCCATCGCCCGGATGTTCTTCTCCAACAAGGCCGAGATGGTCTGGCCGCTCGACCTCGAGGTGGACCTCGCGAACGGCGCGACGGAGCACGTCAAGCTGCCGGTCGAGGCCTGGTACCGGGGCTCGCCATTCATCTACGTCCACCGCTGGCCGGCGAAGGTGGTCAAGGTGGTCATCGATCCGCGGGGCGCGTATCCCGACGTCAACCGGGCCAACAACGCGTGGACGGCGAGCCAGTAGCAGGCCGCGCAGGGTAGCAACGCCACGGGGTCAGCCTCGGTGGGGCTGACCCCTTGGTGCGTCCGGTGCGCCGCGGCCTCGGGCCGCTGCGGGCCTGCGACGCCGCCGCCCCGTCACCTGTCCAGCAGCGCCTCCCGCACGGTCGTCGGGACCCGGACCCCGGGATGCCCGGGCGGCGCGCCGGTGCTGGTGCACGGACTCGGGAACACGCACGAGATCCGCACGCCGTAGATGAGGTTGTTGCGGAAGTCGAGGCTCACCGTCTGGCTCGTCGGCGCGGTCGTGCCGGTGAGGCGCGGCATCGTGACGTTCACCAGCTGTCCGCCGAAGAAGCAGATGTTCTCGGTGGCCCCCTTGTACGGCCCGGACGCCAGGGTCGTGCTGCCGAAGCACAGCGAGTTCTGGGTGATCTGGATCTGCCCGCCGTTCGCCTCCCAGTAGGTGCCGGTGGACTGCTGGGCCTCGCCGCCCCCGGCGCCGGTCTTGTCGCCGGAGTTGTTGAAGCTGGTGGTGTTGATCGTCGTGAGCGGCAGCGTGGTCGCCAGCGTCGCCGCGAGCACGAGACCCTTCCACGTGGAATCGGCGGGGTTGTACCACAGCACGCCCAGCCAGCTCAGCGTGTCGTTCGGCGTCACGTTCTTGTTCTGAATGAAGAGGTCCACGCCCACCGTGGTCCACCCCGAGGCGAACGCCGCCGCCCGCGCACTGCCGGCCGGCGCCGCGCCCTGATAGCGGGGATTCGGCACGACCACGGTCGTGGAGTCACCGGCGAAGATATCGGGCGCCAGCGGCGAGAGGTCGTAGCCGAGCGCGTTGAGCGAGTGGTTGCGCTCGACGAAGGCGATGGTCGAGTCCCGCTCGCCGGGGAGCCAGGCGCGCCGCACCGTGACGTACTGGGCCGCAGCGCCCACCACCGTGAGGCTGTCCACGATCCGCGCGGGGCTGCCCGCCGCACCCGGCGCGCTGACGGTGATCGTGTCCACGTACGTCCCGGGCGACAC
>DATJUT010000069.1 GCA_035502185.1 Gemmatimonadales bacterium | reverse complement strand
CCCGTGTAGACGAGGGTGCCGTCGGCCAGCCACGCGGCCGCGGTCATGGTCGGGTCGTTGCGGTGCGCGAGGGTCACCGCGCCGCCGCCCTCCACCGGGACTTTCCGGACCATGCCGTCGGCGGTGCTGTACCCGACCCAGCGCCCGTCCGGCGAGAAGAACGGCGACAGCGCCCCGTCCGTGCCCTCCAGGGGAACCGCGGTGGCGGCGTCTCGGAGCTTGCGCATGAGCTGCAGGTGCCCGCCCGCCGAATCCGTGTACACGATGCTCGAGCCGTCGGGCGCGATTGCGGCCTGCATCGCCTCGTTCACGACGCCGGGGTCGAGCAAGGCGCCGAGGGCGTAGTGCCACAGCACGACGCGCTGGCGGCTGATGGCGGGCGCGGGCCGCGGGCGCAGCCAGCCCGCCGCCGCGGCCGCGAGCGCCACCGCAGCGACGGCCGTTGCGGCCTGGAACCGGCGCCGCCACGGCGCGGGGCCCGCGCTCGACGACGACCGGGCCCCCGTGCCTCCGTGCCCCTGTGCCCCCGGTCTATCCAGCGCGTCCGCGAACGCCTTCGCCGACGCGAACCGGTCGGCCGGCAGCTTCTGCAGCGCCGTCTCGAGCGCCGCCTCGACGTGCGGCGGGACGGTCTTGCGGAGCGCGGTCACCGGCTCCGGGTTCGACGTCAGCACCTTCGCGATGATCGCCTGCGCCGTCGGCCCCGTGAACGGCGGCTCCCCCACGAGCATTTCATACAGCACGCAGCCCAGCGCGTACACGTCCGCCGCGGGCGAAATCTCCTTCTCGCCCATCGCCTGCTCGGGACTCATGTAATGCGGGGTGCCGAGGCTCATCCCCGTTTCGGTCATCCGCGTCGCGCCGTCCGAGCGGCTCGCCGCCAGCGCGATGCCGAAGTCCGCCACCAGCGCATGCCCGCCGGCCAGCATGATGTTCTCGGGCTTGATGTCCCGGTGGATGACGCCGCGCGTGTGCGCGTACTCGAGCGCTTCGGCCACTTCGCGGGTGACCCGCAGGGCCTCGTCCACCGGGAGTTGCTTCGCCTTGTTCAGGCGGTCGCGCAGCGACACGCCCTCGACGTACGGCATGACGTAGAAGACCAGCCCGTCGGCCTCGCCCGAGTCGAACAGCGACAGGATGTGCGGGTGCTGGAGATTCGCCGTGGTCTTGATCTCGGCGAGGAACCGCTCGCCGCCCAGGATGGCGGAGAGCTCCGGCCGCAGCACCTTGAGCGCGACCTTCCGGTCGTGCCGCACGTCGTGGGCGAGATAGACCGTGGCCATCCCACCCGCGCCGAGCTCGCGCTCGATCACGTAGCGGCCGGCGAGGGTGGCGGCGAGGCGGCCGAGCACGTCGGTCACCGGCTGGACCTCACTTTCGCCCGTAGCTCCGGGAGCCAGTGCTCGACGTACACGACACTGTTGGTGGACAGGGCGAGATCGAGGATCATCAGGAAGCGCCGGTCGTCAGGCGCGACGTCGTACTCCTGGCGGTTCCGGGCGGCCCGATAGCCCACCGTAGCGAACAGCGCCCGGGGAAGGCCCAACGCGAGCGCGGGCCCCGGGGCGACCGGCACGACCATGAGCCGATCCTGGGTCCGATAGAACAGCTCGCGGCCGCTGTGCGCCCACCGGGGTTCGGTGCCTCCGTCGCGCGACACCTGGCGCGTGAAGGCGATGCCGGGGAACGGCGCGGCGTAGATCTCCTCCCGGCCCGTCGCGTCGCCGGTGAAGGCCAGCCACCGCCCGTCCGGCGAAAGAGCGATCTGCGTCGTAGCGCCCGGGCCGACCACCAGCGGTACCACGGCCGTGTCGCCCGCCACGCGGCGCCCCCGGATATGGGAGGCCTCGTTGGCCTCGTCGGCCCGCCAGACCAGCCAGCTGCCGTCCGGCGAGATCTGGCCCTCCCAGACGGGATACGACCAGTGCTGCAGCAGGGTGGCAGGGGCGGTGCCGCTCACCGGCATCTCGTAGAGGTCGAAGTCCGCCTGCGCGCCCGTGCCCCTGCGGTTGGAGGAGAAGACGACCGCGTGCCCGTCGCGGGTCCACGCGGGCCGCCAGTTGACGGTGCCGTCTTGCGTGAGCCTCTGCCGCGTGCCGTCCGCGCGCCGAATCCACAGCTGGGTCGTCGCGTCGCGCACGCTCACGGCCAGCATCCGGCCGTCGGGCGAGAGCGCCGGGTACTGGAAGTCGGCGCGCCAGGTCGAGTCGAACGGTACGGCGGCGCCGTTGCGCGACACCCACATCAGCTCCGCCGGCACGCTGGGGCCGGCCGTCGTGACGTAGAGCGCCGCGCCGGAGGCCGACAGGGTGAACGTGCCCGGCACGACGTCCGGAATCACCGGTACCGCTTCGGACGTCAGTCGCAGCTTCGTCGCGTCGAACCCCGCAGCGAAGAGACCGCCCGCCCGGTCGGTGTAGAGCAGGTAGCCGGGAGGCGCGTACCAGGCCCCGGCGGCGTTCGCGACGAGGAGCCGGCCGGAGTCGGCGGCGAAATCGAAGACGTAGACATCCGAGCCTATGGCGCAGTTGGCCGGGCAGAGCGTGTACAGGAAGCCCCGGCTCCCCGGCAGCGGCCAGAGCGTGAGGACGGACCTCGCGGCCCGCGTCGAGTCGCGGAAGAGCGCCCGGCTCGCCCCCCCCGCCGCGCTGATGCGGTTCGGGCCGTGGGCCCCCATGAAGACGATCGTGCCGTCCTCGAGCCAAGCCGCCGCCGCGTACACCGGGTCGGTGTGCGCGACGAGGGTGACGGACCCGCCGCCGTCCACCGGCACTTTCCGGAGCGTGCCGAAGGCGGTCGCATAGCCCACCCAGCGGCCGTCCGGAGAGAAGAAGGGGGAGAGCGCACCCTCGGTTCCCGCCATCGGCGTGGCCACGTCCGCGTCCCGCATCTTGCGCACCAGGTGCAGCGTGCCGCCGGTCGAGTCCGTGTAGACGATGCTCGAGCCGTCGGGGGCGATGGCGGCCTGCGTCCCCGGGTGCTGGAGGCCGGGATCGAGCAGCTGCCCGAGGGGGTAGTGCCACAGCACGACGCGCTGCCGGCTGGTGGCGGGCGCCGACCGCGGGCGAAGCCAGCCCACGAGGGCCGCCACCCCCAGCACCGCGCACAGCGCCAACGCCGCGTAGAGCGGGCGCCGCGCCGCGGCGAGGGCGCTCGGCGCCGGTGCGTCGGCGCGTCGGCGTGCCGGCGCGTCCGGCTTCTGCAGCGCCTCCGCGAACAGCGCGGCCGTGGCGAACCGGTCGGCCGGCAGCTTCTGCAGCGCGCACTCCACCGCCGCCTGGACGTGGGGTGGAATCGTCCGGCGCTGCAGCGTGAGGCTCCGCGGCTCCTCGGTCAGCACCTGCGCGATGATCGCCTGCGCCGTCGGCCCCGTGAACGGCGGCTCTCCCGCCAGCATCTCGTACGTCACGCAGCCCAGCGCGTAGATGTCGGCCTTGGGGGTGATCTCCCGCTCCCCCATGGCCTGCTCCGGCGCCATGTAGTGCGGCGTGCCGAGCGACATTCCCGTCTCGGTCAGCCGCGTCCCGCCGCCAGTCCGGCTCGCCGCCAGGGCGATGCCGAAGTCGGCCACCAGCGCGTGCCCGCCCGCCAGCATGATGTTCTCGGGCTTGATGTCCCGGTGCACCACGCCGTGGCCATGCGCGTAGCTCAGCGCGTCCGCCACCTCCCGCGCGATCGCGATCGCCTCCTCGACCGGCAGCTGCTTCTCGCGCGTCAGCCGGTCGCGCAGGCTCTCGCCCTCGACATACGGCATGACGTAGTAGACCAGGCCGTCGGCCTCGCCCGAGTCGAACAGCGAGAGGATGTGCGGGTGCTGGAGGTTGGCGGTGGTCTTGATCTCGGCCAGGAATCGCTCGCCGCCCAGGATGGCGGAGAGCTCCGGCCGCAGGACCTTGAGTGCGAGCTTCCGGTCGTGCCGCTCGTCGTGGGCGAGATAGACCGTGGCCATGCCGCCGGCGCCGAGCTCCCGCTCGATGCGGTAGCGGCCGGCCAGGGCGGAGCCCAGACGGCTCACCGCGTCATTCATGCGGGTGCCCCAATCGCGCGAGCGCCGCGCGGAAACGCGGCGCGGACGGTAGCGTGCCGAGCACGTCGGTCATTCGAGCCGGATCTCTCCGTCGATGGTGGCCAGCGTCCCGAGGCCCTCGATCGTCAACACGGCACGCGCCTGCAGCGCCTCGGTGCCCTTGAGCTTCCCGGCACCTCGGGCTGACATCACCGCACGCTCGATCTCGCGCTGCGCGGTGATGCCGAAGACCTTGAGGAACTTCCGGATCTCGAGATTGAACGTCTCGTCGTGCACTGCGTCCTCCCGGCACGCCGGCCACCCGGCGCTCGCTCGGTCGAGATACGCCGCGGCCCAAGACGGTCGCCGGCCTGCACGTTCGCTCTATTAGGGAAAGGGAACGGGTGCAATCAACGTCGGAGCCCAAACGCAGGCAAGGGCGCGAGGGATCGCCGGCAGACCGCGGTCACCGCGGCCACTCGCCTCTTGCGGCCGACCGGCGCCGGGCGGACACTTGAGCCATGGAGTTCCTGAACCTGCTGCTGATTCTGTGGGCCGCGTGGCTGCTCTGGCGCCGACCCGAGCGCGAGCGGTTGGCCTTCACGCTCCTCGTGATCTGCTGCTTCCTGATGGCGCTGACCTTCTTCATCGGCAGCCACGGCTCCCTCGTCCCCGGCGTGAACCTGTGAGGCCGCTCAGCGAGGACCGGCTGCGGGCGGTGCTGGCCTGGGTCGTCGTCGTGCTGATCGGCGGACCCGTGCTGGGCGCGGTGCTTCTCGGGGTGCTTCACGGCGATTCGCCCTGCATCCTGTGCTGGGCGGAGCGCATCGGCATGATCCTGATCGCGCTCGTGGGGTTGTTCGTGGTCCGCTACGGGCCGCGCCCCCGCTACCTCGGCATGGCCGTCCTGATCGCCGTGTGGGGCATCTACATGTCACTGCGCCACTCCGGGCTGCATGCGGCCCGCGACGTGGGCCAGGGTTTCAGCGCGCCGATCCTCGGCGTGCACACCTACATCTGGGCGCTGGTCATCTACGTGATCGCGCTGGCGGTGATCGGCGTGCTCCTGTTGTTCGTGCGCGAGATCGCGCCGGACGCCGTTCGGCCTGCCACCGCAGCGGCGGTCGCGCCGCCCGCTGGATCCCGACGTGACACGAGTGCCACCGCCCCGGCCGAGGGCGTGCGCGAGCCCGGCAGGGTGGGCCGCTTCGCCACCGGGCTGTTCGTCGTCGTGATCGCGGCCAACGCGCTGCAGGCGTTCGCCTCGACCGGACCGCCGCCGTGGTTCGGCCAGGGCGATCCGGTCCGCCTGTCGTGGAACCCGAAGCACTGGGTGTGGTCCTTCGAGGAGCTGGAGCCGTACTACGTCTCGTTGCGCGGCTCGTGGACGATCCCGCGGCCCGACGCGCGCGCCGCCGATCCGGACCCGGCGCGCGGCCCGCTGGCCGGGTTGCCGGTCCTCGCCGTCACGGGCTGGGAGCGGATCGGCCCGGCCCTCAACGGCGCACCAAGCGGCCTCGCCCGCGACTCCGCCTCGGGCCGCCTCCTGGTCACGACCGACCGTTACGGCGTCTACCTGCTCGACAGCATGCTCGCACGCGTGCTGCACCACGTCGTGATCGATCCCGGATTCAGCGTGGACCTGACGCCGCTCGCCGGCGCGGCGTTCCTGGGGGACACCCTGGCCGTGGTGTCGAACGACAAGAGCTGGGTTCTGTTGATGCCATCCGTGCCGGCGGCGTCCGACTCGGAATGGCGGCACTTCCTCGTTTCCGACGGACACGTGGGCGAGGTTGGAATCGGCCGCTTCCAGACGGTGCGTGCCCACCAGATGTACGTGCTCTCGCTGGCCTTCGATCGGGCAACGCAGGAGCTGATCACGGTGAGCGTGCCGAATCCGAGGCACCACCAGATGGTGGTCTCCGAGTTTGCCCGGAGTGACATGACGTTGTCGTCGGAATTCGAGCCGAGGCTGGGCGCAGGGCAGACCCTTTCGGGTCCCAGTCGCAGTCTGGCGGACTATCTCGTGACGGGCGCAACCGTGGCCGGCGGCCGGCTGTACGCCGTGAGCGCCGCGTATTCCACCCTGCTGGTCGTGGATCTCGGCGCCCGGACGCTGGTCGCAGCCTACGCCGTGCCCGGCCTCGTGCACCCGGTCGGCGTCGCCGCGCGAGGCTCGCAGCTGCTCGTGGCCCAGGCCGACGGCCGGATCGCGGTGCTCGCCCGCCCGTCCCGCGGCCCTTAGCCCTGTCCCGGCCCCTACCTCACGAACCTGATCGCCTGCCCGGCGACCAGTCTGCCACCCTGCGTCCTGAGCTCGAGCGTCGTCGTCGCCGAGTCGGCCGACTGCACGCGAACGTCGTAAGGCTCGCCGATGCTGACTGGCTGCTCGGCACGACGCGCCGCGGCCTGCCAGGGCGGCAGATCGCAGGCGTCCTTCGCGAGCGGCGCCCAGCGCACCGGTGCACCGCCTCCGCGAGGCCGATCAGCCGGCACGAGCATCGGAAGCCGTCGGGCGCGATGGCGGCAGCGGCGCGACTCCCGCGAGGCGGTCACGTGCTCAGGGCGCACTGGACTCGTGCTGGTAGGCGACGCGCCAGCCCTCATCCCGCTTCTGCCAGACCATCGTCACCGCGATGGTGCGGCGCGCCACCCGGCCGTCGGCGGCCGTGCGCTCCGCCGTCAGCGGCTGCGTGACGACCACGGCGCCCGAATCGAGCACCAGAAAGCTCGGCGGCGCGGCACGCCGATAGACGACGTCGCTGCGGCCGTTCTGCCACCACCGGAGCTGCAGCGCGCGGACGGCCGGATAGCCGAGCGTCACCTCGCCGTTGAAGACCTGCACGAGCGTCGAATCGTGCACGAACGTCCTCAGGAAGCGGTCGGTGTCGTGCGCGTTCGCCGCCACCACCTGGCTGTCGAGCAGCGGCGCGATCTGTGCCTCCGCGGACGGGGCCGACTGGGCCCGCGCGCGGCCCCCCGCGCCCAGCGCCAGCAGCGCGGCGGTCCAGAGGATCACCCTCATCGTCGCCTCACCGCGGCAGCACGTGGTAGAGCGCCTGCATCCCCATGATGAGGTGCGGCCCGTTGTGGCAGTGGAACAGCCAGATGCCCGGATCGTCGGGCACCATGTCCGCCGTCACCATGCCCATCGGCAGCAGCGCCGTCACGTCGGTCCGCATGCGATTGACGAGGACCGTGTTGCCGTGCCAGTGCGGCGAGTGGATCTCGAAGCCGGTCGTCGCCATCAGGTACCAGCGCACCCGCTCGCCCACCTTCATCGTCAGGCCCGGCAGGTGGCCGTACAGGTACCCGTTCATGCTCTCCTTGAAGTTGCCCTCGGGGTGCGGAATCCCCGCGTCCTCGCCGAAGGGGCTCTTGACGATCTTCTCCTGGGGGGCGTAGCGGCGGATGTTCTCGCCGAGGTACCAGCTCTGGCTCTCGTCGAACTCGGCGAACGCGACGACGAACTCCCGGTCCACGTCCTTCGGCGTGCCGTCGGCGCGCGCCATGCCGCGGGCCGTCACGATGATCGGCCCCACGAGGCCGGCGTCCACGTCGCGCTCGTCGTTGCTGTGCGAGTGGTACATCCACATGATCGAGCTGCCGTCGCCGGGGCCCGGGCCGGCGCGCTCGGGAACGGGCCAGACGTACGTATGCGTGCCGCCGGGCGGCACCGCGTCGTCAGTCTTGTCGGCGCCGGCCGTCGAGTCGGCGTAGGGCGATCCCTCGTTCGCCTTCGTGTAGAACACGCCGTGCGGGTGCATCGAGGCCGGATGCGGCGTGTTGTTCCGGAACACCACGCGGATGGTGTCGCCCACGACGGCGCGGAGCAGCGGGCCGAGGATGCCCAGGTGCTCCCAAGCCGCGGCGCGCGGCTCGAGCGTCGTGAAGGTCGAGTCGGTGTACTCGCGATAGATGGACTTGAGGTAGCGGCGGCCGATGTTGACGGAATCGTTGCCGACGAGCATCCGCGCCACGCTGTCGTACGGCTGTCCCGTGATGCGGTTGGTGTCGCCGCCCGGCGCGTAGTCCCACACCACGGTGTCCGCCGCGACGTAGTACGTGCGGGTGCGCGGCGCGGCCGGTCCGGCCGCGCCGCGCAGGCCGGGGCCGAACGCCAGGGTCGCCGCCGTGCCGGCGAACGCCAGCCGGGCAAGACCGATCATCGGCCGAACTCCTTGAGAAGGTGAGCGTCGATCGCCACGCGGGCGCACGCCGCCCCGGCGTGCGCGGGCAGCCACCTTCAACACGTGCTCAGGGCGTGGGGAATCGGCGGCGGAAGATAATGCCGTCTAATCCCCAAAGTTAGGGTCGGAATGGCGGGGACGGCTGTGCCCCAGGTCACCGGCCCCGGCGGATCGCCCCGGCACGCTAACCCCTCACCCCTCTAGCTCTTGCGCCATCCCCGTTCGATCTGCATTTTCGCTGTCCGCGCCGAAAGCCGTGACCAGATGAAACGCGACGACTCATTGACTCCGTTTCTGGCGGCGCTCACGACGGCGCCGTCGGCGGAGGCGGCGAAGCGTCTGGTGCGGACGCTGGTGGAGCGGCGCCTGGTGGCTTGCGGGACCGTCCTTCCCGGCGCCGCCTCGACGTACTGGTGGCACGGCGCGGTGACCGAAGAGGAAGAAGTGGTCGTCATTTTGAAGACGACGGCCACGCGCTGGGCGGCGTTGGCCGCGGCGCTGCCCGCGCTGCACCCGTACGAGGTGCCGGAGCTGGTCGCCCTTCCGATCGCGGGCGGCTACAGGCCCTACCTCGACTGGCTGCGCGCCGAGACGGGGGCGGCGGAGGCGGGCAGGGCCAGAGCGCGCGGACGCGTGCGCGCCTCTCGGCGCAAGCGGAAGGAGTGAGGGGATGGGTCGCTCGAGGCGGCGGCTGCGGCTGCCGCGGCCAGGCAACGGGAATGGCAACGGGAATGGCAACGGCAACGGCAGGCGATATGCCCCAGATGCAGCGCTGCTCGCGGCGGTACTCTCCCCGACTCACGGGCCGGACGTGAGCGACGTGCCGCCGACCTACGCAACGGCCGACGCCCCATTCGCCCCGGCGTACGTGCCGGTGGTCGTGGATCGGCCCCCGGCCCCGGCGCCGGTGCTCGAGCTGGAGGGGCTGGACCCGTGGTCGGTGATTCCCGGCCCGGGCCTGGCGCTCGACGAGGTCCCCGAGGCCGGGGAGATCCTGCTCCCCAGCAACGACCCGGCACAGCTCGAGCTGCGCGCACCCGCCGAGCCAGCCGCCGGGGTCGTGAGCGACACCGCGACGGCGGCGGTGGCCGCGCAGGAGGCCGCCGCGCCGGTGGCCATCGCTCCCCCTCCGCCCGATCCGATCGAGATCCTGTTCGACGCGGCCCATGCCGCCGCCGAGGCCGGCAGCTGCGACGAGGCGAAGGCCCTGTACCTCCAGCTGCTCGCGAGCGCGCCGGCGCACGTCCGCGCCCGCCACGCGCTGGCGCTGGTGCTGGATGCGGAGGGGAATCACGCGGGGGCCCTGGCCGAGCTGGATCGCGCGCTCGACATCGATCCCGAGAACCGCGCGTCGCTGGTGAGCCGCGGCACCCTGCTGGGCGCGCTGGGCCGCTACGCGGCGGCCGAGCGCGACCTGAAGGCCGTGCTCCGCGTCGAGCCGTCCAACGGCGAGGCGCTGTTCAATCTCGGCGTGGTGATGACCAAGAAAGGGCTGTGGAGCGAGGCGATCCCGCACCTCCGGCGCGCGCTCGAAGTGGAGCCCGCGCGCGGCGCCGGGTACTACTACCTCGGCGAGGCCCTGAACCACGTGGACGATCTCGACGGGGCGCTCGCCTCGTACCGGCGCGCGGCCGAGCTGCAGCCGGCCAATCCGCGCGCGCTGTACGGCCTGGGCATCATCTACGACCGCCTCGCCCGGCCGGACGACGCCGCCTACATGTACCGCCGCGCCCGCGAGGTCGGCCGACGGTAGTCCGCATCATCGTGGACGACCTCGGGTCCGCCGCGGCGGACGCGGTGGTGCGGCCCACGAACGGTAATCTCAAAGCCATCACGCCGGCCCTGCGCCGCCTCGAGCTGGCTGCAGGGCCGCAGTTTCGCGACCTGTGCCGGGTCCAGCGCGAGCTGGGCGTGGGCGCCGCGGTCGTCACGCCGGCCGGCGACCTTCCGGCCGAGCTGGTGGTGCACGCCGTGGTGATGACCAGCGCCGAGCCGGTCACGAAGGGCGGCGTGCGGCGCGCCGCCGTGGCGGCGCTGCGTCAGGCCGATCAGTGGCGCATCGCGACGCTGGCCACGCCGCCGCTCGGCATCGGCGCCGGCCAGCTCAGCCTGGACGACGCCGCCGAGACGCTCCTGGCGGCCGTATGGGAGCACGGGCGCATCGCCGCGCATCCCGCCACGGTGGTCATCGTGGTGGAGAGCGACGCGGAGCGCGACGTCTTCCAGGCCCGGTTGGCGCGAGGCAGCCCCTCCTGAACCGCACGACGCTGGCGGTCCTGATCCTCGCCGCGTGGGCGGCGGGGGTGGCCCTGCTCGTGCGCCGCGAGTACTTCAAGCCCAGCGCCGTGCGGCTCGAGGAGGCGACCCTGCGCGTCGGCCCCGGGGCGGAGTTCTACGCCGTCTCGCTGGGCGCCGGCCCGATCGGCTACGCCTCGAGCACCGTGGACACGACCCCCGAGGGTCTCCGGGTGCAGGACCTGATGGTCGTGGACGTGGAGGCCCTCGGGAAGGTGCAGCGCACCCAGATCGCCACCGACGTCCGCCTCACGCGCGATCTGCGGCTCAAGGGCTTCGCAGCCTCGCTCGACGCACCCGGCGCCGCGTTCCGCGCGCAGGGCACCGTCGAGGGCGACACCGTGCTGAGCGTGGCGCTCGACGCCGGCACCGCGCGCCCGCAGACGATGCGCGTCGGCCTCCGGCACCCCATCGTGATGAACTCGCTGCTCCCCCTGCAGCTCGCCTTCGGTCACCAGCTCGCGCCCGGCAAGACGTACGCGGTGCGGGTGTTCGACCCGCGGTGGATGGAGGAGCGCGACGTGACGGTGCGGGTGCTGGCCGAGAGCACGCTGGTGGTGCCCGACAGCGCCCGGCGCGACTCCGCGGCCGGGCGCTGGGTGCCGGCGCACCTCGACAGCCTCACGGCCTGGAAGGTGGCCGAGGAGTCGGACGGCATCGCGACCGAATCCTGGATCGACCGCCAGGGCCGGGTGGTGAGCGCCGTTTCGCCCATCGGGTTCCGGATGGACCGGATGCCCTTCGAGATGGCGGTCGAGAACTGGCGGCGCAGCGCGGCCACGCGGGTGGCCGCCGGCGCCGGCGGCGACGTCGTGGCGGCCACCGCCATCGCCGCGAACGTGCCGCTCCAGCCGCACGACCTGGACGTGCTGCGGGTCGTGCTGGGCGACGTGCCGCTCGCGGGCTTCGACCTGGCGGGCGGGCGGCAGAGCCTGGCCGGCGACACGCTGGTCGTGCGCCGCGAGACCGGCGTCGGCGGGGTGCTCGGCCGGGGGCAGCCCCGCTACGACGCCCGGCTGCCGGTGACCGACACGGCGCTCGCGGCCGACCTCGCGCCGGAGCCCCTGGTGCAGTCGGACGATCCGCGCGTCCAGGCCCAGGCGCGGCAGATCGCCGGCCGCGAGCGGCGCGCCGGCCCGGTGGCCGAGCTGCTGACCCGCTGGGTGCACGACAACCTCAAGAAGGAAATCACGATCAGCGTGCCCAGCGCCGTGCAGGTGCTGGAGGAGCGCCGCGGCGACTGCAACGAGCACACGGTGCTGTACGTCGCGCTGGCACGGGCGCTGGGCCTGCCGGCGCGCACCGCCGCCGGCCTCGTGTACCTGAGCGGGCACTTCTACTACCACGCCTGGCCCGAGGTCTGGCTCGGGGAGTGGGTGGCGGTGGACCCGACGTTTGGCCAGTTTCCTGCCGACGCCTCACACCTGCGTTTCGTCATCGGCGGCCTGGCGCGCCAGGTCGAGCTGCTGCGCCTGATCGGGCGCCTCCACCTCACCGTCGTCGGGAGGCCGGGCTGACCGCGTGATCCGCCTCGAGGGCCTCACCAAGGACTACGGCTCGTTCCGCGCCGTGGACGACGTCACGCTCCACGTGCCGCGCGGCGCGCTGTACGGCTTCCTCGGCCCCAACGGCGCCGGCAAGACCACCACGCTCCGGATGATCGCCGGGATCCTGCGCCCGACCGCCGGGCGGGTGCTGATCGGCGACGACGACGTGATCCGCCAGCCGATGGCCGCCAAGGCGCGGCTGGGCTTCATCCCCGACCGGCCGTTCGTGTACGAGAAGCTCACCGGGGCGGAGTTCCTGCGGTTCGTCGCGGGCCTCTACGGCCAGGACGGCCAGCTGGTGGAGCGGCGCATCGACGAGCTGCTGGAGGTGTTCGAGCTGACGTCGTGGAAGAACGAGCTGGTGGAGTCGTACTCGCACGGGATGCGGCAGAAGCTGATCATCTCCTCGGCGCTGATCCACCGTCCCGAGGTGATCGTCGTGGACGAGCCGATGGTGGGGCTCGACCCGCGTGCGGCGCGGCTCCTGAAGGACCTGTTCAAGGGCTTCGTGAGCCGCGGCGGCACGGTGCTGATGAGCACGCACACGCTCGAGATCGCCGAGGCGCTGTGCGACCGCATCGCCATCATCCAGGGCGGCAAGATCGTCGCGGCGGGCACGATGGCCGAGCTGAGGGCGCAGACCGCGTCCGGCAACATCGGGCTCGAGGACCTGTTCCTCCGGCTGACGGGCGGGGCCGCGGCCAAGGAGCTGGCGGCGGTGCTCGAGGACGGTGGGGGCGGCGCGGGCGGCGCGGACGGGGGGGGGCGCTGAAGCAGCCGACGCTGGTCCACGTGCTCCAGCCCAAGTGGCGCACGGCACTGACCCGGGCGCGCCAGGACCGCGCCGCGGGCGGCGCCGGCAAGCTCGTCGTGCTGGCCGTGGTCGGCCTGCTGTTCTGGGCCGCCGTGTTCGGCGTGCTGTTCCGGGTGCTGCGCTACTTCCGGGACGTGCGCGAGATCGGCGCCCTGCTGGCCGGCAAGCTGCTCTCCCTGGCGCTGCTCTCCTTTGTGTCGGTGCTGCTGCTGTCCAACGTGATCACCGCGCTCTCGTCGTTCTTCCTGGCCAAGGACCTCGACCTGCTGGTGTCCTCGCCGGTGGACCAGGTGCGCCTCTACCTGGCCAAGCTCGGCGAGACGCTGCTGCACTCCTCGTGGATGGTGGCGCTGATGGCGGTGCCCATCTTCACCGCCTACGCGGTGGTGTACCACGGGGGGATCCTGTTCCCGCTGGTCGCGGCCGGCTCGTTCCTCCCCTTCCTGGTGCTGCCCGCGGTGCTGGGATCGGCGGCGACGCTGATCCTGGTGAACGTGTTCCCGGCGCGGCGCACCCGCGACCTGCTGTCGATCATCGCGCTGGGCGCGGCGGCGGGCGTGATCCTGCTGTTCCGCATCATCCGGCCCGAGCAGCTGGCGCGCCCCGAGGGGTTCCGCAACCTGCTCGACTTCATCACCGTGCTGCGCGCCCCGGCGAGCCCGCTCCTGCCGAGCGACTGGGTGACCCGGGCCGTGATGGGCTACCTCGGCGGGAAGATGGACTGGCTGCCGCTCTACCTGCTGTGGTCCACGGCGGGTGCCGCGGTGGTGCTGGGGGCGCTGGTGCACGGGCGGCTCTACCACACCGGCTTCACCCGCGCCCAGGAGGGGGCCGAGCGGTTCGTGCGCGGCGGCCTGTGGAGCTGGGCGCTCGGCCGCGTGCTGCGCCCGCTCGGGGCCTCGCGCCGCGAGTTCATCGTCAAGGACCTCAAGCTGTTCTTCCGCGACACGACCCAGTGGAGCCAGCTCATCCTGCTGGCGGCGCTGCTGCTGGTGTACCTGTTCAACATCCGCGCGCTGCCGCTGTTCCGCGGCGAGCAGGTGCCCTTCTACCTGGTGTCGGTGGTGTCGTTCCTGAACCTGGGACTGGCCGGCTTCGTGCTCGCATCGATCGCCGCGCGGTTCATCTTCCCGGCGGTGAGCCTCGAGGGGCGGCAGATGTGGCTGCTGCGCTCGAGCCCGCTGGAGCTGAAGGCGCTGCTGTGGTCGAAGTACTGGGTGGGCACCGTTCCGCTCCTGGTGCTGGCGCTGGCCATCACCATTCTCACCAACGTGATCCTCAAGGCGAGCCCGTTCATGATGGCCGTGGGCATCGGGACCATCGTGCTGCTCACGCTCGCGATCAGCGCGCTGGCGCTGGCCTTCGGCGCCCTCTACCCGCAGTTCGAGACCGAGAACGCGGCGCAGATCCCGACCAGCTTCGGCGGCCTGGTGTTCATGATGGCGACGGTGGCGCTGCTGGCGCTGGTGATCGTGATCGAGTCGGTGCCCGTGTACCGCTACCTGCGCACGGCCTTCGACCGGCAGCCGCTGGTCGTCTCGCCGCTGATGGTCGCGGCCTTCCTGCTGGTCGTGGCGGTGTGCGTCGCGGCGACCGTCGTGCCGCTCCGGGTCGCGCTCCGGCGGATCGAGCAGTTCGAGTTCTAGGCCGGCCGCCGCGTTGCTCGCGGCGCGGCCAACGCTGCATACTGGAAGGCGCCCTGCGGCACTCCATCTCGGCGGGGCGAAAGAAGGCGGCGCTCGTGCCCGCGGCTCCCGATCCCCTGTTCCTGGCCTTCCAGGCCGCCGTCGCCGGCCGCTACTCGCTCGACCGCGAGCTGGGGCGCGGGGGGATGGGCATCGTCTATCTCGCCAACGAAGTGGACCTCGACCGCCCGGTCGCCATCAAGCTGCTCCCGCCCGAGCGCGCGGCCAACCAGCGGCAGAAGGCGCGCTTCCTCCAGGAGGCGCGCACCTCCGCGAAGTTGTCGCACCCCAACATCATCCCGATCCACGCGGTGGACGAGGTGGGAGACTTCGTCTTCTTCGCGATGGCGTACGTGGACGGTGAGACGCTCTCCGACCGGGTACGCACTCATGGGCCGTTGCCGCCGTCGGAGGCGGCCCGCGTCCTGCGCGAGGTGGCGTGGGCGCTCGCGCACGCGCACGCCCACGGGGTGGTGCACCGGGACGTGAAGCCCGACAACATCCTCCTGGAGCACGGCTCGGGGCGGGCGCTGGTCGCGGACTTCGGCATCGCCGCCGCCGAAGAGAGCAACGCCGGAGAGATCTCGGGCACCCCCGAGTTCATGAGCCCCGAGCAGGCGCTGGGCAAGCCGGTGGATGCCCGCAGCGACCTGTACGCGTTCGGCGTGACGGCGTATTTCGCGATCTCGGGGACGCTCCCCTTCCACGGCCGCACCGCGACCGAGGTGCTGGCGAAGCAGGTCAACGCGCTCCCCAAGCCGCTCGCCACGGCCGCCGGTCCCCTGCCGCGGAAGCTGGCGCAGACGGTGGAGCGCTGCATGGCGAAACGGCCCTCGCACCGGCCCAAGAGCGCCGAGGCCGTCGCCGAGGAGTTGGGCGCCCTCCTCGAGCAGCGACGCGAGCTGCCCATGGCGTTGCGCGTCTTCGTCAAGCGCGGCGGACGGCTCGACGGTCCGGTTGCGGTCCTCTATCCGTTGCTGCTCTTCGGCGGCGCCGCGGTCCTCGGCTCCTCGATCCTCCCGGTGCCGGCCACGGCCGGACTTCTCATTGGCGGACTGATGGTTCCGATCGCCGTGCTCATCAACCGCGCGCGCCGGCTCCTGAAGCTCGGGTTTGGATACGCGGACCTGAAGCCCGCGTTCGAGTCCGAGGGCGAGCGTCAGGCTGAGGAGCGAGCGCTGGACTCCGGCGTCGAGGCGTCGTTCGTCGAGCGGGCCCTCCGCTGGGTGTCGGCGCTCGGTTGGTTCAG
The DNA here is from genome assembly GCA_035502185.1 of Gemmatimonadales bacterium. Classification (NCBI taxonomy): domain Bacteria; kingdom Pseudomonadati; phylum Gemmatimonadota; class Gemmatimonadia; order Gemmatimonadales; species Gemmatimonadales bacterium. The sequence continues at coordinate 7,078 of DATJUT010000069.1, read as the reverse complement.
CCTCCTGGCGGGGCTGTTGAGCGCGAATGCAGAGGGGCTGTTCCCCGACGTCACCGTGATCATGATGCAGATCGGAGCCGTCGTGGGCCCGACGGCTCTGCTGACATCCCTGTCAATGCTCCAGGGACGGCGAGACGTGGACGTCGAGTTCTACGAGAACCTGTGGACCGGCTCGTTCGGTCAGTCGGTGTTTCGGGCCGCGGGGCTTGTCACGCCACGCCGGCTCCTCGCCTCCTCCGCCACCCACCGGCCGACGGAGCTGTCGGTCGGGATGGCCGCGGAGCAGCTCTACCAGGACCTGCCGAAGGAAGCGCGGCAGCATCTCGGCGACCTCCCCGACGTGATCCACCGCCTGGAGGCCGACGCCCAGCGGCTGCGGAAGCGGCACGAGGCGCTGGCGGAGGCCGCGGCCGGCGCCGGGAGCGGCGGCGGTGAGACCAGCGACGGCGAGACGACCAGCACGGAGCTCATCGCCGGCCGGCACGACGAGGCCCTCGACGCGGTGCAGAGCGAGCGGGATGCCGTGCGCGCTCGGCTAGCGCGCACCGTTGCCGCGATCGAGACCATCCGCTTGAGCCTGCTCCGCCTGCACGCCGGATCCGGAACCGTGGAGAGCGTCACGACGGACCTTGGCCTCGCGTTCGACGCCGCGAAGGACGTGGATCTGCTGCTCGAGGCGCGCCGCGCGGTGGACGCCGGACTGAAGGATCCGCCGACGCCGTAGCTGCCCGCCATCCTCACGCAGGCACGCTATCTTGTCCGCCATGTCCGCCGGATACCGGCAGCTCCCTCGCGTGTGGCCCCTGGTCTCCGCCGCCTGGCTCGGCCCGGCGATCCTCGCCGCGTTCCAGGCGTACGCCCAGGCGCGGTTGGCGAACGAGCCGCCCGCGTGGCCGCAGATCGCGTGGCAGGGCGGCGACTGGCTCATCTACGCCCTGCTGACGCCGGCGGTGTTCTGGCTGGCGCGGCGGTACCCGCTCCGCTTGAGCGCGCGGCGGGTGAGCCTCCACCTCGCGGCCGCGATCCTGCTCTGCGCGGCCTGGTCGTCCACCGGCATTGCCCTCAGCCTGCTGCTGATGCGCTCCACCCCGTACGGCGCGACCCTGGCCGGCTGGTTCCTCACCTCGCTGCCGTTCGGCGTCGCGGTCTACTTCGCCGTGCTCGGCGTCGAGCACGCGACGTTCTACTTCGCCGAGGCGCGGCAGCGCGAGACCCAGGCCGCGCGCCTCTCGGCGCAGCTCGCCGACGCCCGGCTCGGCGCCCTGCGCATGCAGATGCAGCCGCACTTCCTGCTGAACAGCCTCAATGCCGTCACCGTGATCGTCCGCGACCGCGACACAGCGACCGCCACGCGGATGCTCGAGCACCTGGGCGAGATCCTCCGGCGGATCGTGCGCACCGACCGGCCCCCCGAAGTGCCGCTGGCCGAGGAGCTGGACTTCGTGCGCCAGATCCTGGCCATCGAGGAGATCCGCTTCGCCGACCGGCTGCGTTCGGTCATCGCGGCGGACGCCGCCTTGCTCGGCGCCGCGGTGCCGGAGTTCGTCCTCCAGCCGCTGGTCGAGAACGCCCTGCGCCACGGGCTCGCGCGGCGCGTGGGCGAGACGCTGCTCACGATCGCGGCGCGCCGCGAGGGAAACGAACTCGTACTCTCCGTCACTGACGAGGGCGCGGCGCCGGAGGGCCCGGCCGTCGAGGGCACCGGCGTCGGCCTCGCCAACACGCGCGAGCGCCTCGCCACGCTCTACGGCGACCGCGGCCGGCTCACCCTCGCACCGACCGTGTCCGGCGGCACGGCCGCGACGATCCGCCTGCCCTATCGCGAGCTGCCCGGCCCCGAGTCCACGCGTGGCTGAGATCCGCGCGTTGATCGTGGACGACGAGCCGCTGGCCCGCCGTGGCGTACGCCAGATGCTGGCGCCGCACCGCGACATCGTCGTGGTGGGCGAGTGCCGCGACGGCCGCGAGGCCCTGCGCGCCCTGGCCACCCTCGCCCCCGACCTCGTCTTCCTCGACGTCCAGATGCCCGGTCTCGGCGCGCTCGACGTGATCCGGATCCACGGCGCCGAGCACATGCCGGCCACCGTGTTCGTCACCGCGCACGATGATTACGCGGTCCGCGCCTTCGAGGCGCAGGCGCTCGACTACCTCGTGAAGCCGCTGTCGGACGCTCGCTTCCGCGCCACCATCGAGCGCGTCCGCCGGCGGATCCGGCAGGCGCGCACCACCCGGCTCGTGGCGGTGCCCACCGCGAAGGGCGAGCGGCTGCTCGAGGCGGGCGAGATTGACTGGATCGAGGCCCAGGATGATCACGCCGTGATCCACTCCGGCGCGGTGCGCTACCGCCTGCGGACCACACTCGCCGCGCTCGAGTCTCGGCTCGACGCCGCGCGCTTCGCCCGGGTCCACCGGCGCGCGATGGTGCGGCTCGACCAGGTGCGCGATTTCGAGGTCGGCGATGCCCGCGCCGGCTCGGCGGTCGTCCTCAAGGACGGTACCCGTCTGCCGGTGAGCCGCCGGCGCCTCGCCCAGGTGCGCTCGCGCCTCCGCTCGCCCGCGCCTCGCGCGTAGCCGGTACCGCTCACCGCACCTGGTGCGCCGCTCGCCGCATCCGGTTGGACTGCGCATTCCCCAACCCCCAGCTTCGCGGCTCCACCAAACGCGAGGTCGAGATGCGTTTTCGCCTGCTTCTGGCCGGCTCCGTGCTGGCGCTGGTCACGCCGCTTCGGGCCCAGTCCGCCGCGCCGCGCACGCCCGCGGAACGGCGCGCCCTCTACGAGCAGCACAAAGGCGACTTCGACTACCTCCTGGGCGACTGGGAGTTCACGGCGGTCAGCAGGCAGTACGGCACCTTCGGTGGGCGCTGGAGCGCCGTGCGTCTGGCCGTGGGCGGGCACGTATACGACGAGTACCGCATCCTGGGCGACAGCGGCAGCACGATCTACGTGACCACCACGCTGCGGGTCTACAACTCCGCCCTGGACCGATGGGAGCTGGTCTCGCTGGACCAGGGCAGCGGCCTCGTGGACGCCGGCACCGGCCGGCTGGCCGGCGGGGAGATGCACATCGAGCAGCGGTTCGGCGTGGGCGGCCCGACGCCGTCCCTGTGGCGCATCCGCTACTACAACATCGGTCCGGATCACTTCTCGTGGAACGCCGACCGCTCGACCGACGAGGGACACACCTGGACCCGGAACTTCCAGACCATCGAGGCGCACCGCATCGGCCCGGCGCGGACGATGCCGCCGCTCACGCCGCCGGCGGCCGGAGCGGCCACGAGATGATGGTAGAGACTTGACGACGACCGGCGAAGACGCGCGCGTCGCGTTCATCCGCGCCGCGACCTGGAACGGCACGCTGGCCGACGCCGAGGCCATCTTCGCCGCGCACCCGGACCTCGCCGAAGCCGACATCCACGTCGCCGCGATCCTGGGACACGACGTCGCTGTACGCCGGTGGCTGGAGCGCGATCCGGCGAACGCCACGGCCACATCGAAGCCCTACGGTGCGAACGCGCTCGTGCACCTCTGTCTGTCCAAGTACCTGCGGCTGGACCTGGCACGTTCGGACGCCTTCCTCCGGGCGGCCACCGCGTTGCTCGACGCCGGCGCGGACCCCAACAGCGGGTTCCGGAGCACCGATCCGTTCCCGGACTGGGAGACCGCGCTCTACGGCGCCGCCGGCGTCGCGCACCACGCGAACCTGACGCGCCTGCTGCTCGAGCGGGGCGCCGACCCGAACGACGGGGAGACCGTGTACCACTCCCCCGAGACCTACGACAACGCCGCGATGCGGCTGCTGGTCGAGACGGGAAGGGTCACGCCCGAGAATCTCTCGGTCATGCTCGTCCGCAAGCACGACTGGCACGACATCGAGGGCGCCCGGTGGCTGCTCGAGCACGGCGCCGAACCCAACCTGCCGAGCGCGCGTGGCTGGCAGCCGCTCCACCACGCGCTGATGCGCGACAACGGCCTCGACATGATCGCGCTGCTCCTCGACCATGGAGCGAACCCGTCGGTCACGAAGGACGGCCTGTCGGCCGCGGCCCGCGCCGCGCGCCGCGGCCGGGGCGACGTGCTCGAGCTGCTCGCGCAGCGGGGCATTCGCCTGGCGCTCGACGGCGTGGACCGCCTGATCGCGGCGTGTGCCCGGGACGACGCTGCCGGCCGCGAGATCGCCGCGAAGGAGCCGAAGCTGGTCCGAGAGCTGAAGGCGATGGGCGGCGACCTTCTGGCCTGGTTCGCCGGCACCGGCAACGTGGCAGGCGTCCGCCGGCTCCTGGACCTGGGCGTGGACGTGGCCGCGCCGTTCGCGGCGGGCGACCTCTACTACGACGAGCCGCCGGGCAGCCTCGCCATCCATGTCGCCGCGTGGCGCGGCCGTCCCGCGATCGTGAGGCTCCTCATCGCGCGCGGATCACCGGCGGAATCACCCGATCCCAAGGGACGCACGCCGCTAGCGCTGGCCGTCAAGGCGTGCGTGGACTCGTACTGGACGGCGCGCACGACGCCGGAGTCGGTCGAGGCGCTGCTCGCGGCGGGCGCGTCGGCCGCCGGCGTGGCACTCCCGACCGGCCGTGCCGATCTGGATACGGTGCTCAAGCGACAGGTGTGAGGAGAGAGAACGATGGCTCGTGAGAAGGCTCAGCCGGCGATCGTCTCCCCCGTGAGCCGGCTCCTCGTCGTGTCGGACCTGGAGCGCAGCACGGCGTTCTATCGCGACGTGCTCGGCTTCGACACGCGTGCAGCACCTCGGCAGGCAGGCGAGCCGGCCGCAGCCGAGGCCGTGCGCGGGCCCGCGCGTCTCCAGCTGATCGCCGAGGACCACGCGCACGACAGCACGGGTCAGCGCCGCCCGCGCGGAGCGGCCGTCCTGTTCTTCGAGACCGACGACGTCGTCGCCATGCGGACCGACGTGGAGGAGCGCAGCGGCCAGCCGAGCGACCTGGAGAGGTTCAACGGAATCAAGATGCGTGTGTTCCAGGTCCGCGATCCCGATGGACACACGCTGTGGTTCGGGCAGTCTTTCCAGGAGCCGGACGAGCCGAAGGAGCGGCAGAGACAACTGATGCAGATGCTGCCCGAGCTGCCGCTCACCGACGTCGCGGCCGGCGTCGCCTACTACCAGAAGGTCCTCGGCTTCCACATCAACTACCAGCAGGACGATCTCGGCGTGATGGACCGCGACGACGTGACCCTGCTGCTGATCGAGCGCGGCGACCACCACACGGGCATCGGCTCGTGCGGAGTCTACGTGCGGGACGCCGACGCGCTCTACGCCGAGCTGGTGGCCCGCGGCGCGAAGGTGCTGGGCGAGCCGGTGAGCCGTCCCTGGGGCCTGCGCGACTTCCGGGTGCTGGACCTCGAAGGCAACCGGATCACCTTCTCCCAGCCGTTCGAGTGATCTGAGGAAGCCAAGCCCGCTCAGGACCCCGGCCTGCGCGGCGGCTGTAGCGCCTCCTGAATTGAAAGGAACCGGGGCGGGTCCACGCGCAGACGGCGCCCGCTCGCGTCATGGCCCGCGAAGAAGTCCGCGACCGCGTCCTGCACCACGCTCTGCGTCAGCAACTCGTGCTTTCCGTTCGCTACCACCAGCGTTGCGCTTCCGGGCAAGGCACGGGCGACGACGGCGGCGTTGCTCATCGGCGTCTGCGTGTCAAGGTCGCCCACGATGACGAGCGCGGGCCCGCGGAAGGCGCGCGGGCCCGGCCCCGCGTCACGCCACGGGCGCCCCGCCATGCCGAGGGAAGAGCAGAACGCCCGGATCACCACGCCGTCGTCATAGGGCACGCCGAGGAGGCTTCCGGCGGCCTCGTGCGCGACGGCCGCGACGCGCGCGTCGGAGGCCGGCGTCGAGCACTCGGCGGCGCGCGCCATCAGCGAGCCGCCGCCCGACGCGACGCCGGCGTAGATCGCCGCCGCCCTCTGCGCCAGCAGCCGGGTGTCACCACGCTCGAGCGTCGCGACGAGCGCCGGCAACCGCGGATCGGCCTCGTGCTCCGCGACGATCGCCGCCAGCCCCTCTGGGCCGACGGCCAGATTCACGCTGTCGCCGCCGGGCGAGCGGACCCGCACCGTGTCGGGCACGCGCGCCAGCGCGGCGAGCAACGCCGCGAGGCGGCCGCGAAGATCGGTCGAGAAGGGCGCGCTGGCGCTGTCCGCGGCCGCGAAATCCGCCAGCCTGCCGAACAGGGCGTCCAGCTGCGCCGGTGAGCGATACCGGAGATCCGGGGTCTCCGGTCCCTGCAGCACCATGTGATCCAGCCTGCTCGGGTGGCGGCGCGCGTAGTCCAGCGCGAGGCGCGTGCCGTAACTGAACGCGAGCAGACTCAGCCGCTCCGCGCCGAGGGCTCGGCGCAGATCGTCAAGATCGTCGGCACTCGCATTCAGACCGAAGTCGCGCGGCTCCACGCCCCGCCCTCGCCAGTACGCGGCGCACGCGACGTACGCGCGCCGGTACGCCTCCACCAGGGCGGCGCGCGACGTCAGCAGGTCGGCATCGGGCGGCGAGAGCGGGGCCGGGCAATCGAGCGACGGAGATGAGCGGCCGTTGCCCCTCTGATCGACCAGGATCACGTCGGCCGTGGCGCGCAGGCGCTCGAACAACTCGAAGTACGGGGGGATCGGGGCCATCACGGTGGCGGGGATGCCCGGCCCGCCCATCAGGAAGACAATCGGCGAGGCGGGCGTGGACGACGTGCTCTTGAGGCGCAGAAAGGCCAGCGTGACCGTCGCGGCGCCCGGGCGCCCGCGTGACTCCGGCACGGTCAGTTTCCCCAGCTCCGCCTGCTCGGATCGGCCGTCGTAGCTCCGTACCGTGTACGGTTCGACCCGGAGAGGCGGCGCCTGCGCCGGAAGCGGCGCGGCTGCGACCAGGAGCGCTGCAGCGAGCATCGAGCGTGCGGTGACGAGCCGCGCCCGGGGGGTAGCGTCCATCGGCTGGTCCTCGAGTGGGATGGCACACCTACGAGGCGCGCGCCAGGGAGGTTTCGACGGCGTCGCGCAACCATCCGACCCGATTGCCACATCATAGAGGAATCGGGTAGGATTGTCCGCCACGCCCCCGCACGCCGGAGTGA